>JAGLHR010000631.1 GCA_023143415.1 Thiomargarita sp.
CCTCGAATAGTCTGCTAAAGCAGACTACTAAAAAAACTGAGTAGTTTAGTTGGCTTCAGCCTGCTTTAGCTTTTAGCCTTGAAATTGATTTGGGTGCGGCTATTTTAGGTTGAGATATTTTTTCTTATGAAACTTAGTTTATCACTTATATAGATAGGTAATGAAATTTGCCCGTCTGAAAGACGGGGGTTTTAACCTTAGACTTGGAAAATAAATATAATGGTTTACAGCCAAAAATTGATGATGGATAGCAAGTAATTGTACTGTATAAGTACGCTATTGTCGGAAAATCAAGAGCGTAAAAGCCCGATTATAGTTTATAGTTGAACTTTAAGTCAACTCAAAATAGCCGCACCCAATTGATTTTTAGGCGGAGTAGTTACAGAAAAATTGGAGATATTGGCTAATTCAAATCAAAAAAATTATCGTGTGTGTATTAATGAGAGTTACTCCTAAAAATACATACTGATCAATTCAATCATTTTATAACATGTTGATTTGACGATTATATTATTACTTTAAAACCGGTTTTTTTAACCCGAAAAATGGGAATGCGCCCTTGTCTAAATCAGAAAAAACTCTTAACTATTTTTTTTCAATAAAGCCTTGAGATCAGCAAATGGTGTATGGGTAGCTGATTCTCTTGGCTGATTATCTGATACCAATTCACCATATTCGGCATCCAAATACCGTGAATGTTCATTATCATGACAATAGAGACACAATAGTTCCCAATTGCTGCCATCTGTGGGATTATTATCATGATTATGATCTTTGTGATGAACTGTAAGTTCATGAAGATTTTTACGATTAAATTCGCGGATGCATCGTGTGCATATCCAAGGATACAGCTTCAACGCTTGTTCTCGATAGCCACGTTCCCGCAGTTCTTGGTTCTTGCGAGCCTCAATAACAACGTTGTTTAATCGTTCCTTATTAATTTCCTTTTTTTTCAGCATATTCATACCTATAAAACTTCGAGGTTAAAGTTTTTAAAAGAAAAACGCGGCGGGTACCCGTTGCATTGGAGTCGTCTAGTGCTTTGTCACAGCTAAAAATTAGGGTTGGCGTTAGCGTAATCTCTTTCTTGGTGGCTTCTATTACGTAACTGTAACAGCGATTACGCCCCAAATGTATAGGGCGCATTCCCATTTTTTGGGTTAAAAAAAACCGTATTTAAAGTAATACCTAAAAATGGCAGTCTATTTGTAAGTCATTGAAAGTCAAATCTAAAAATCTTTAGCTTGAGTGAAAGCAGAATATTCTAACTCATTGTTATTTCTATGAATTTATAAAATACTGCCATTTTTAAGTAATAATATAATCGTCAAATCAACATGTTATAAAATGATTGAATTGATCAGTATGTATTTTTAGGGGTAATTCTCATTAATACGCACACGATAATTTTTTTGATCTGAATTAGCCAATATCTCCAATTTTTCTTAGTATTAGTCTCCCCGAAAAATGGGAATAGTACGTTTTCAATGTGTCATCATTTATGGTTTTTAAATATTTTTATCACATCCAGCTTAAATAATAAAAATGGCAAAATATTATAAATTCATAGAAATAACAATGAGTTATATTATTTCGCTTTCACTCAAATTAAAGATTTTTAGATTTGACTTTCAATGACTTACAAATAGACTGCCATTTTTAGGTAACATCATTTTTATACCCGAAAAATGGGAATGCGCCTGGAATGGTGAATGAAAACAATAAATGTAAATAATTGTTTTTTAAATCAATATTTTTATAACGGAATAAAAATGGGATCAACTTTTGGTTAAAAAAGCCGAATTTTCACCACCCCAGAATGCGCCCTTTAGACAATTTATGAAGGCGGCCATTTACCCGCCGCCGCCAAACGATTGATTAATATGCTTTTAGGTAGCCAAATCAATATGTCATCAAATGTATTTTCGACATACACGTCTTGTGTATAGATTTTATTTTTCGTGCCATCGTTTTCATCATAGGCTTTTCCATCTTTGCCATAAGAGAAAATAATTGCTATTATACGAGAATTGCCATCTTTATTAACTAAATCTAAATCCTGCATATCTTGCACCTCTAAGTCGCTAGAGGTATCTGGTGGATTGGAAAAAGATTTCGTAAATGAGGCATCAACTCGATAGCGAAATGGATTTCCCCACGAATCATATCTCCCTACCCCTAATTCCGCCCAAGGTAAGTAGCCTTCTTTATCACAAGGAGGAAGTGGTGATTTACCGTCTTTAGCCGATAAAGCGGGACAGGGTAAACTATCGTTCAGGATAGCAAATCCTAACAATGCTTCTTTGATTTCTTCAAAACGTTCTTGAGTCGTTGCCATTCTTTTATAATCATTCTGCTTAGTTAATGGGAAGATTAAGGCAGACATGATAAAAGCGAGAATGGCTAAAACAATTGCTATTTCAACTAATGTAAAACCGAGGGAACTTTTCATAACTTTATTAAATTCATAAGGTTAAGGAAAATTTTATTCATTTCCATTTTTATTCATTTCCATCCCTAATTAAATGATTCATCAAGGTGTTTCTGGATAACCAGGTTAGAACATCATCAAAGGCTTTTTCTGGTTCATCTTTATTTTCTACATATCCATCGTATATAAATATTTTATCTAAAACGGCATTATCATCATCAGCTTTTCCATTTTTACCAAAAGAAAAAATGATTGCAGCGACGCGAGAATCATCAGAAGAATTGCTCAAAAAATCGCCTTCTTTGTTTCTTACCCTTAAACCGCTGCCAGTAACAAATATCTTATGTTTATCAAGGGGATTCTCAGTATATTCCTCTTCAACGCGATAACGAAATGGGTTGTTCCACGCATCATATCGTCCTACCCCTAAATCTTTCCAAGGTAAATCACCTTCAACATTAGTAGTGTCACAAGGATGATTTTCTTTGCCATCTTTTGGTTCATCTGTATCTGAGCAAGGCAAACGTCCATTAATCACAGCAAACCCTAACAACGCATTTTTAACTTCTTCCAAAGTGCTGAATGTGCGAGAGATTTGTTGCTGATTTCTTTGACTGTGTAATGGTATCATTAATCCACCCATTATGAAGCCAAGAATTATTAATACGATAGTCATTTCGATCAGGCTAAAACCTTTGTTTTTTTTCATGACATGACTCCTTTTATGCATGGGATTAAGGTGGTGGTGGTGGTGTCCCTAACACGACATCGTTAAATGTTGGTGTTGCACAATCTTTAGACTCAAATTCTTCATTTCCAGTCGGTATCGTATCAGCATCACCCGTACCTGGGATATTTCCTCCTTCAAGATAGTTTTTTATCTTTTGCTTCTCTGTTGTATCTGTATTAGGAGGACGAGGACGGATTTGTTGATATTCTTCAGTACTCCCTTCATTCAAAAGTAACCTACGTCCAGCAACTAGCACGATCATTTTCATTTTAGCTTCTGATAAAGTCATCGTTGGTATGGCAAGTGAGCCAGTTGGGGAGTATTCATCATCAACTGCAAAAAATACCATTTCTTTCCATTCCTTCCACCATTTCCATTCCCAGTTATCTAAACTAGTAACTTTAAAGCATCGCTGTTTTTCTAGTTCCCTTAATAACTCTTTCTGCTCAGCTTCATCTAATTTTTCCAGAAGTGTTTTTTCATTACTATCTAATTTCTCCTTGATCTCATTTACAGCTATGTTTTCTACTAAATCTAGCTTTTCTAGAACCTCTAAATTTAGCTCCACTAAATCTAGCTCCTCTAAAATTCCTGTTAAGAGAGTTTTAAGCTCATCTGGATTAAATTTTTCTGTCAGTGCTTTTTCAGTTTTTTTATCTAATTCTAGTAATTCAAGTAATTCTGAAACCTTTAGTTTTAGAACTTTCTCAGGAACTGAATTGAAGTCTATTAAATGCGGATCGATAGGCCATACCTTTGGCATTGAAGTATATAAACTAGAACTATTTGGTGTTTGGGAAATTCTGCCAAACCGTTCACCATTGTTACCAATATAATTAGAGCTAAGTTGAGAAGCCCAAGGATATTTATCGAATGGCTCATCAGCTGAATCTAGGGTAGCAGCATATTTGTTAAGGCATCCTTCAACTCGTTCTGCTACCCAATAGTCCATTCGCCTATATACAGGTTCAAAGTCTTTGGGCGTGATTAACATTAAAACGTCATTAAAGATGACTTCTGTTACATTACCGTCTTCTCTGGTAATAGGTGCAGCGACAAAGATTGAAGGTTTAGCCGTTGGCAACTCTTCTTCTCCTGCTTCACCGCTGGGCTGGTTGGTTTGATAACCGCTAAAATTTCTTATCGTATAGTCAATGACATTGTCACCATTTTTATCAATTTCTAAACGGTCAAGATAATCATCAATTTGTACATTTTCACCACAGGGAGTGTCGCCAGTGACTGAACGAACTTGTCCATTAATGATTCTGCCAGGTGCAAAAACAATTGCAATAGCGCGATGATATGATTTTTCTTCATCTTCCTCCCCCTTTCCCGCAATGGTGTTACCAGCAGAATCTTCAACAGTAAATAACCCATCCGAATCGCTGGTTAATATTTTTTTAGGGTTGCATTTGTAACTGCCAGAAACGGCATACCATAAACATTCACCACTGCCATCACGCAAAGGTGGCAACCCCAAAGTTTTCCATGGGAACCGCCCTATCACACTGTTGCCTGTGGTGGAACATGTTGAACCAGCAATACCATCACCATTATTATCTGGACAAGGCAAATAACCTTGCGGTTGTCCAGGATGCGTTTCTGCATAAGTTGCGGCATGTCCAATTAACGCCTCTTTTGCCTTCGCCAAAGCCTGCGCCGTTTGCGCTTGATTTTCAAGCATAAAATCGGTGCGATTGTTGAGTCTATATAATAGGATTCCTGTTGCACTTAACATAAAAATGGCTAATAAGGCAATTAAGGCAACACCTGATTGTGTATTGTTACGCATGATTTTTTTACCTCTCAATCAATTCAAAACTGTTGTCCAAATCCAATGTGTTGATGGTTTGCCCCGGTTTTAACCAAATTCGTCGCTTGGCTTTAGATAAATAAATGGGTACTGTTATGCCAGTCATTTTATCCAATTCGACAATAAAACCTTCTTGCTCTAACTCATTGCTCTCATTTATCCACACGATTGGAGAGCCATTATTGCGTTTCACAAAGCCATTGAAGGTAATGTGCAAGGGTGGCGGCGGCGTATATTTTTCGATTTTAGTTTTGGTTACAATGGGGATAGGGGGTTTAGAACGTTCTGCATTAAGTGCGGCACGTTCTTCAGGGGTGGTGAACAAACGCCCTAATGTTCCTGCAAAAGCGCATTGATAAAAATTAAGCACCCCTAATATTAGTATACTTAATACAATAGATTTTGTCATCATTATAATAATGGTGAATGATGAATAATGCGAATTAAGAGTTAAAATAGGAGTCCAACGCTTCAGCTTTGGGCGGACACAAAGCTAAAGCGTTGTACTCCAAATCACAAAGTTAATGTTGGATACCAAATCACAAAGCTAAAGCGTTGTACTCCATTTTCAAAAAAAATTCAATTCATCATTCACCATTAACCTCATCAATACGAGAAATAAACCAGTTCAAAACGCAATTAGCGTTAATGTAGGGTTTTGAAATGTCTTTTTTATCAATTTTTTCATGATTTCGCTTTATATCACATTTTTGCCAATTAAATAACCCTATAGATTGACGGTGATAATTTTCTATATCTTTGATTAAGTTTAAGAAATCCCCTTCGTGTAACAGGCTCAATTTTAAATCAATAGGAATTTGATAAATTTTAAATTCATCTTTTATCACAAAATGAGGCTCAATGTAGATTTTCTTTTCTAAAACAAGCAATTCCCTTGAAAAAAGAGGGTGTTTATGGAGGAGCCTGTCAATATCATCTCGTATTTTTGCACGTTGTTCGCCTATGTTTATTTTTTGATCTTTTAAAAAAAATCCTTCTTTTATCAATTTTCTATATCTTTTTTTATAGAGAGAAAAATGCGTAAAATTGTTTAATGTTTCTTGAAGTATTGTATAGTTGCGCTCTGCTGTGCCAAACTCGCTATCCTTTTTACGTTCCCATTGAACTATTTCGTTGTAATTTTGATCACTGTAGAAAATCAGTGCAATGCTTATAATGAGACTTAAAGTTAAGATAATGAGGGCGCTGCCTAATGCTGCCCATTCAATGGTAAATGTATGCTTCATGGATAAGCGTGTTTAATAAAAAGTTCTATGGTAAAAGGGGCTTCGCCTACTTCAGCTTGTGAATCTATTTTTCCTTGAAGTACTTGATTAGAATTGTAGGGCTCAAGTAATACATTGATTTTCCAAAAATGGCGTTGCAAGTCTTTTATAAATTGTTTGAAAGTACGTGACGCTTTTAAATAATTGCCTTGAAAATTATCAATTTTACCTTGTAGCCTTATACTTTCAATGAAGTTTTTAGAAAAATCAAGTTCTTTAAAGAGATTATCTCTTTCTTCGTTTTTCATCGTTTTGCTATTGGTTTCAAAAAGTGCCGTTTTTAAATGCCTTATATCCCATTTTACTTGTTGAATAAATAAGTCATTATGGCGGTTTAATACATGACTGAGTTTTTCCAATGCAGGTTGTGGCGAAAGATGTCGTGCTTTGAAATGATAGCCAACATCAACGATATTACGCATCAATAAAATATCAAGTTTTAAATCTGAGCGGGGTAATTTTTCGCGTAACTTTTCTATTTCAGCTTGACGACTTTTGGTTTTTTCAATCGTTATTGAACCTTTTTCTTTGAGACTGTTCGCATCTTGTAATAAAAGGGCACTTTTTGCAGTTGCTCCTGATAATAACAGTATTGAAGTGAAATAAAAAACCTTTCGCAAATGACGGTAGAAGGAATAGCGTCTTTCTATAGGGCTGGCATAATGGTTTTTTGTGAACCAACTGCGTGATATTTGATTCGCAACAAAATCATGCAAATATAATGCCCTTTCAGAGTCAGTTTTAATACCTATTTTTAAATCGCGGCTGTCTAAAACATGAATATTGAGCGTCGATGAATCGTACTGAGGGGGTTGCTTGTTGAAAACGTGACAAGTTTGGATATCCGTTAAAATAATTACTGATAAGACTTGGAGCGGTTCGCTTTCAGGTAATAGACGTTCATTATCTAAATAACGCTGTGTTGTAGTGATTTGGTTTAAAATTTCTTGAATACGTTCTTGAATATTGGATATATTCAAGGGAATCAAGCGACTGAATTGCAATTTTTGATTGATAAAAAAAGTTTGGCGTAGTCCAGCAGTTGGTGTATCTGTAACTAATAATGTATAAGGTGCTTGGGGTAAATGTTTGAGTAAGTGCTGACTTAATAAGGGCAGTGAATAAATACCTGCTAATGGGATTTTTTGTCTTGTGAGCAAACTTAACCAAGGTTCCAAAAAGTTGGGATCATTAAGTGCCATAAATAAGACGCGATCATCTTTCCGCCCTTGCGTTTCACGCCCTTGCACAATCCCATAAGTATAATCACTTTTCTCAAATAATCGCCTCATTTTATAAGCCATTAGTTCGCGGCGATCTTTGCCTAAAACATGTGGCAGAAGGGTAGTTTGATAGGCTTCTTGAGTGGTATCAACTAGCCAGTATATCGGCGTTTTAGGATTGCGGCTTAAATACTGGGTAAAATTTTCCTTAAATTCATTAAGTGTTTGAAAACGTTGAACTTCTTTTATTTTTAACCCTTTGACAAAAAAGGCGTGTAGTTCGTAATCAGATTGGTAGAGGATGTGTTTTTTCATGAGATTTGGTGTAGTGCAATTAATCTATAGTCTATAAAATAATGGCACTTACTTAAGCGAATTTGGCTTCAAAATGTCGATCGGGTTAGCGTAGCGTCACCCGACAATCGCAGGAGAATGTTGGGTGACGCTATC
This sequence comes from Thiomargarita sp., assembly GCA_023143415.1. Taxonomy (GTDB): domain Bacteria; phylum Pseudomonadota; class Gammaproteobacteria; order Beggiatoales; family Beggiatoaceae; genus QNES01. Next base: position 7,937 of record JAGLHR010000631.1, read on the forward strand.
GCTAACCCAACCTACAGCAGTCAATAATCCTTAAGTAAGTGCCATTAGTCTATAAAAGTATTAATAATGCGAATTAAGAGTTAAAATAGGAGTCCAACGCTTCAGCTTTGGGCGTTTTTTGGACGGACAAAGCTGAAGCGTTGAATTCCTATTTCAAAGCTAAAGCGTTGAATTCCAATTTCAAAGTGAAAAATTTCAACGCTTAATTGCAATAAAATTTACCTTGGCATTTGGCGCTGCTGTTACATACCAGCACTCATATCAACAATGACATCATAAATTGGTCCTAATACCGATATTACAACCCAGCCCAGTAATAAACCTAATATAACTGTCATTGTCGGCTCAATCAGGGTTTGGAATTTCTCAATAGATTCTTTAACATCACGCTCATAAAAGTAGCTCACATTGGATAATGCACTATCTAATTCACCTGTGCTTTCACCAACGGCAACCATGCGTAAAACTAACGGTGGAAATAAATGTGTCCGTTCAAAACTCTCAGTAATGCTCATGCCATCAACAATATTATTGCTTACTTGTTGCAAAGCCCTTTCAATCCGCAAATTATTTGCTAACTTTTTGCATATCTCCAAACTGTCCAGCACGGTAATGCCTGCCCCATATAGCAATGCAAAAAAAGTGGCAAAGCGTGCCAAAATCACTTTTTCCAAAATGGGACCAATTACCCAAATTCGCAATTTAAAGCGATCAATCATAAAATGAAAATGGGAGCTAACTTGCATGGCTGTTTTAATGAAAAAAAATACCAATACGGGTATCATTAAAATCATATACCAGTATTTAACAAAGACATTAGAGACTGCAATCAGTATTTTAGTATGTAAGGGCAACTCTCCGCCAACATCTTTAATAAAAGAAATTAACTGAGGTACTAGATATATCATAAGAAAAAACACTGCCCCAAGAATAATTGTCCCCATGAAAGCGGGGTATATTAACAGTCTTTTCGTTTTAGCCAGCATTTCATCTTGCCATTTCAGCGTTTCTGTTAGATGTTTAAATACAGTACTCAAATTGCCGCTTTCTTCTCCTGTACGAATCAGGGTGACAAAAACTTGATCAAAAGTATCTGGAAATTTATCCATTGCTTCAGATAAACGCATCCCGCCTTCTATATCTTCAATTAAACTTGATATGATTTCACGAAATCGTGATGGTGCGAGACTATCACGCAAATCGCTCAAACCATCCAACAATGGCACGCCAGCACGGGTTAAATTTTCCATGTGAAAACAAAAGGTAATTAATTCCCTGCGATTAACTTTACCAATATGAACTTGGCGTGATTTTTTGGAAGATTGATTAATTAAATCCAATCCCATGCGTTCCAAACGCGCTTCTAAATCACTAATATTATTAGCACTGAGTTGCCCTTGGATCAGAATTCCATTACTGTCCATGGCTTTATAGAAAAATTCTTGAGACACCTTTTTTTTAATTCTGAATGATGAATAATGAATGATGAATTTAAATTGGAGTCCAACTTAAATTGGAGTCCAACGCTTCAGCTTTGGGCGTTTTTTGGAGTCCAACGCTTCAGCTTTGGAATTGGAGTCCAACGCTTCAGCTTTGGAATTGGAGTCCAACGCTTCAGCTTTGTATTTTTAAATAATTGATTTAAAACAAGTTTCTTAATTTTTCTTCGTATTAATAGACTGAAGCTGCTCCCTCTGGGCGACGTTTAAAACGTTTATAACTCCATTGATACTGTGCAGGATTTCCCAGCACACATTGTTCTATCCCTTGATTGAGAGCCGCTACCGCTATTTCTAAATTATCTGCCGCAATATCTTCGGGTGCAGGTAAGAAATGGATGTGAAATCCCAACCGCTTTGGCAGACGTTCTGCATAAGTAAAAATCACAATTGCTCCCGTTTTACGGGCTAAACGGGACACTAAAACCATTGTATAAGTAGAAATACCAAAAAAAGGCGTGAAAATACCACTGCCTTCTTCGCTAGGAACCTGATCAGGCAAAATGCCGATCACTTCTCCCTTATGCAATGCTTTAAATAGGGCACGAACCCCCGTTTTATCTGTTGGCACAAAACGTCCTCCTGCACGCTCACGGGCGGCGTAAATTAAATCGTGCAACCCAGCTAATTTAGGTGGACGATATAATGCGGTGATGGGGTAACGTGAAGAGACATATAAACCTGCAAGTTCCCACGCGCCTAAATGGGGTGTCAAGAGTATTACGCCTTTATTCTTTTGTAATGCTTGTTGCAAAACTGTTTCGCCACTCACTTCTTGTACTAATCTTAACACCGAATCCATTTGCCATAACCATAATGCCCCTAATTCGCTAAAAGCTTTACACGTTTCAATTAAACTTTGTTTGACTAAAATATCTTGAGCAGCGGGTGAGAGATGTGGAAATGTCAAACGAATATTGGTACGAGTGACTTTGGTGATGCGTAATGTCTGCCATCGTGCGACTATTTGCCCTAATAAGATCGCTATACTATATATTAGAGATAAGGGCAATAAAGCAAATAAATGCAAAAGAGCCTTGATAAGTAAAACGCGCATTACGATTGCTGAATTGAGTTTTTTGAGAAAAATTGGTAACTACTCAGCCTTGCAATTTATTTCAAGGCTGAAAGCTAAAGTCTGCTCAAGCAGACTGACTAAATTATTTTCGAGGTTTAAATTTTTTGTAATTACTCAGAACAAGCATAAAGGTGTGCAGCCTACAACAATATTCTTATGTAGAGTGACGAAAATATTCTGATGTAGGCTGCACACCCTTTTTTTTGATGCAAAAAAATAGAATAAAGCGAAAACGTCGCAGTATTGAAGGCTTATGTGCTGACTTGGATATTCATATCACAGAAACCGATATTGCTAAAGCTCGTCGCGAGATGTGGGGAGGCTGGGAATTAAAGCGAGTCAATGGAAGCCATCATATTTATACAAAAATAGGCATTTCTGGTATTTCTATCCCAATACATGGTAATAAGCCACTGAAAATCAGGTTGCAAAAGCATATAATGAAAATGGCAGACATTAATGAAACTGAGTTATAAATTTACCCGATAGTGCGTAATATTAGTTTTTAATTCACTAATTTACAAAATTAGACAATTGCAAAACTTCAACTAACGCCGAAGTTTTTATACCATTATCATTCGTCAACAAGAAATTGGCGTTTGATGCGATTGCAGTTGTGATGTGAATAGCATCAGGAAGTTTGCCTCCAAATGTGGCTCGATATTTAGCTGATTCAAGCAGTATTTCTTGATTTATTTCTAATAAGGTAATAATATTAGCAGAAACTAACAAGTTTTTATAAACATCCACTAATTCCGTATTTCCGTCAGCAAAAGGTTTAACTAACACTTCTGCCAGCGTCAGTTCACTTGTGATAGCCTGAATCTTTCCATAATCAATTTGCTTAAATAGTTCATTAAGTAGCCGTTCATAAATATCACTATGTTCAATTGCATAGATAAATATATTAGCATCGAGATAAACTATTTTGCCCAGTAATTTTTTGATTAATCCCATTGATTTCTTTCATTCCTAATAAAGCTATTGATTTCTGAAACAGACTTAAAACAACCTTTGCCCTTCGCTTGAGCAATAATAGAAGTCAATTTCATTGGTTTAGTTTCAATCTTTTTATTAGGAAGTTCTAATTCAGATAAAATAATTACCCTAACCTTTTTGTTATTAAGGGAATATTGACTAGGTATGTCAACATTTCTATTTTTTACAATCGTTTCAAATTCTATAGCTTCTTGCATCTATATCTAAGTCGTCAGTCGTTTAAATAGAATAAAATCACTCTTTAGGAGTTTCGCAATCGGCTCGAAAATAGGTTTAATAAAATCGTTTCGAGGTTTCTGCTTAAAAAAACGAAAACCTCGACAATTAAACCTGACCTGTTTGGCTAACAGAAGTTATTAAAGCCTCATTCCTACCCCTGTTCTAATTTCGTCGCAATCCGCATTCGCAACGCATTCAATTTAATAAATCCCTCTGCATCCTTCTGATTATACGCGCCCTCATCATCTTCAAAGGTAACAATACTTGTATCAAATAAACTGTCATCAGAAGTGCGCCCTGTGACAATAACATTACCTTTATACAGCTTTAAATGGACTTCACCATTTACATTGGTTTGAGAAGCATCAATCATTTTTTGTAGCAATTTACGTTCAGGGCTCCACCAATAACCATTATAAATCAAACTGGCATAACGGGGCATCAACTCATCTTTGAGATGAGCCACCTCACGATCCAAAGTAATAGACTCAATAGCACGGTGTGCTTTAAGCATCACAGTACCGCCTGGCGTTTCATAACAACCCCGTGATTTCATCCCGACATAACGGTTTTCCACCAAATCCAATCGTCCAATACCATTTTCACCTGCCACTTTGTTCAAATAAGTCAAAACTTCAGCAGCAGTCTTGTATTCACCATCAATAGCAACAATATCGCCCTTATAAAATCTTACAACCAGCATTGTTGGTTTATCTGGCGCATTCTCAGGTGAAACACTCCAACGCCACATACTCTCTTCAGGCTCAACTCCGGGATCCTCAAGAGAGCCACCTTCATAAGAAATATGCAGCAAATTCGCATCCATAGAATAAGGGGATTCTTGCCCCCGCTTCATTTCTATAGGAATACCATGCTGCGCTGCATAAGCTAAAAGCTTTTCGCGTGAATTTAAATCCCACTCACGCCAAGGTGCGATTACCTTAATATCTGGGTTTAGGGCATAAGCACCTAATTCAAAACGAACTTGATCATTTCCTTTACCCGTCGCACCGTGTGAAATCACATTAGCACAAGTTTGGTAAGCAATTTCGATTAAACGTTTAGCAATAAGGGGGCGAGCAATAGATGTTCCAAGCAAATATTCGCCTTCATAAATGGTATTAGCACGAAACATTGGGAACACATAATGACTCACAAATTCTTCACGCAAGTCTTCGATATAGATTTCTTTAATACCAAACGCTTTGGCTTTAGCGCGGGCGGGTTCAAGTTCTTCACACTGCCCAATATCGGCGGTAAAAGTTACCACTTCACAATGATATTCATCTTGTAACCATTTAAGAATAATAGAGGTATCTAAACCGCCAGAATAGGCGAGAACGACTTTTTTTATCTCTTTTGTCATAAATATTATCCAATTAGGTGTCCAAAACTTCAGCTTTGAGCATTTTTTGGAGTTCAACGCTTCAGCTTTGGATGCCACAAAAAAATTTAATTATTTGATTTAAAAGAAGTTTCTTAAAAAGAAATTTGCATGAATGATTTCGATGCTAAACTTTTTGTACTCAGCTTTGAAATTGTAAAGCTGAAAGAACCTATCCAGCCTTATTCAAAAATGTAGAATAATGAATAAAAATAGTTGGGTTTTTGACCAAAAAACGAGGTTTAAGAAATCCGATTTTTTCCAAAAATCGGATTTCTAAGCTCAAAAACGAATAGAGCCAGATAGGTTCAAGTTAAAGTCTGTTAAAGCAGACTGAAACGGAATAATTTAGCTGAACTTATTTGAACTGTTAGCCTTGCAATTTCAAGGCGGAGTAGTTACCTTCTTTTTAGCAAGACGTAAGCGTGATTTCCGCAATAAATAAAAATCCATCGCTTTTTTAGCAATCGGTGCCGCCGTTTTACTTCCACCGCCCCCATTTTCTACAATCACTGACAGAGCAATACGAGGGTTATTTAAGGGTGCAAATGCCACGAATAGAGCATGATCATGATATTTCTTCGCCAGTTTGCTCGCATTATAGCTTTCAGACTGTTTAATCGTAATAACTTGTGCTGTACCCGTTTTGCCGGCGAAACGATAAGGAGAATTTCTGCCCACTTTTTTGGCAGTTCCTCTTCGCCCATGTACCACCGCCTTCATTCCCCCAATTGCGGCATCCCAATAAGTATTATATTTGAGAACAATTGTTGTCTTGACTGTAGGCTTCACGACAGTCATTTCATTCTGCCTACCATCATCCATAGCAAAAACGACGCGGGGTTGTTTAAATACTCCCCTATTACTCAACGTTGCTGTCGCAACAGCTAATTGCAGAGGCGTTGCAAGCATAAAGCCTTGTCCAATGCCCGTGATAATGGTTTCGCCAGGAAACCAACGTTTTCCACGCCGACTTTGTTTCCATTCCCTAGACGGCATCAATCCACTCATTTCACCGCTGATATCTATCCCCGTTTTTTCACCAAAACCAAAACGTTTCATGAAAGTATGTAGGCGATCTATGCCGAGATCATAAGCAAGGGAATAGAAATAGACATCGCAAGACTGTTCTAAAGCAGTATGTAAGTTCATGCTGCCATGTCCAGTTTTTTTCCAGTCACGATATCGGTGTTTTTGACCTTTAAGGCTATACCATCCCCGGCACCAAGTACGACTGCGTGTACTTCTAATGCCATATTCTAAACCAGCCAAACCGACAAAGGCTTTGATAGTGGAACCAGGAGGATATTGTCCACGTATAGCACGGTTGATAAGGGGACGCGCTGGTGAATCACGCAAACTATGATAAGTTTTAACATCAATACCACGAACAAAGAGATTAGGATCATAGTAGGGCATACTGACCAGTGCCAGCACTCCACCTGTTTTTGGATCAATCGCCACAACGGCAGCACTGTGTTTAGCAACGAGTTCCTCAACATATTTTTGGAAAACAATGTCTATATTGAGATAAATATCTTTACCTGGCACAAAAGGAATACTTTCTAAAGTACGAATGACACGCCCTTGGACATTTTTTTCAACTTGTTGGAAACCTGTTTTGCCATGCAGTTCTTTTTCATAGAAATTTTCTAAACCTGTTTTACCTATATAATCACTGCCCATATAATCAGATTTATCTATTCTTTCTAACTCTTTTTCATTTATTCGACCAACATAACCAATAATATGAACACCCGTTTTTCCAAGGGGGTAATAGCGACTTTGATTTTGTTTAACCTCAACACTTGGAAAGCTATTACGGTGTGCCGCAAAACGGCCCACTTCGTCTTCAGTTAGCCTATGACGTAAGGGGATAGTTTTAAAACTACGGACTTGTCTTAATTGTTTTTTAAAATGGGCAATATCAGTCTCATCTATAGCAATGATTTGACTTAAATTATTCAGTAGCTCATCAATATTTTTAATTTTTTCAGGAGTGACTTCTAAACTATAAGAAATCCGATTTTCAGCAAGAAGCACAGCGTTACGATCATAAATTAATCCTCGTGTAGGCCGTAGGGGTAAGATTTTAATGTGATTACTTTTTGATAGGGTAGTATAACGCTCATGGTAAATCACTTGTAAAAAAAAGAGACGCACAATAATCACAAAAAGTAACACCAGTATCATTAACCAAGCAACGAGTATGCGGTTACCGAAAATCTTATTTTCGAGAACAGTGTCTTTCAGTAATAAGCGTGTTGATGACATAGTGATCTATTCAGAGATTTTGAAATGAGGTGTTTGAAAGAAAAATTCTGGACGTAATATCAATGAAAGGCCATTTCAAAAAACGCGACGATTACGCCGCAGATCACGCAAAAGTGTAAATAACCAAGGCCATAACAACATACTGCTAATAGCGGGATAGATAAACGACCATTCCGCCTGTATATAGCTACCAGCAATATCATATACCCATTTATTGATTAATTGACTAACGGCGATGACAACAAACACGCTTAATGCTTGTTGCCATACTGTGAATAAACGCACTTGCTTGTGCCATCTCACACTAATATAAGCGATCAAACAAAAAAATAACGCATGTTGCCCTAATAAAGTATCACTTAACACGTCATGGATAATACCAGTAAACCAACCTGTTGCTACCCCCACCCGTTGAGGAATTGCTAGACACCAATAAATTAAAACCATAGCAACCCAGTCTGGCCGCCATACTGTTGCATAAGTTGGTAATGGTATGATAGCTAATATAAAACTTATAATAAAACTGAGAATAATTACCCAGCCGCCATGATGTTTTTCTAAACTCATTAGTAGAAAATAGCCTATTTAAAATGGGGGTATCTGCATCTATTTTTTTGAAAGCCTATAAATCACTTCTCCCATATCAACAAGACTTCACGATTATGTTTCAAAGCTGCTTTCGGTAAAGCTTGCACTTGTGCATAAGGTTTGCCTATATCAGGGATGACCTCAATAACCGTACCTACAGGATAGCCCTTGGGAAATTTTTTACCAATTCCAGAAGTCACAATTAAATCGCCTACTTTGATATTCATATTAAGCCCTATATTTGCTATATATAATAAAGAAAGGCGATTAACTGTACCCATTCCTTTGGCAATGGTACGCTTCCCAGTTCTTTCAACTTGTACAGGCAATTCATGCTCAGAATCAGTAATGAGCATGACAGTGCTGGAAAATAGACCAACATGAGTAATTTGCCCCATCACGCCTTGGGCATCTATCACAGGTTGATCAACAAACACATTATCATTTTTACCCTTATTAATCAATATCTTACGTGTTGACGGATCTAAATCGACGGCCACAACTTCAGCAAGCTGCACTCGTTTATCAACGACTTTAACTGAAGAATCTAGCAACCGCCGTAAACGTTCATTTTCTTTTTTAAGTGCTTGAAATCTTTGCAAAACAACCTGCAAACGTATATTTTTATCCCGTAATTTTGCATTGTCATCAAACAACTGGATGCGACCGCCTACACTTACAGATAACCATTTACTTGCTTTAACAGGTAAATCCACTAGGTATTGAATGGGATAGACTATGGTCAATAAGTGGGTATGCACGACCTCTAAATAACTCAAACGGTGATCTGCAATCATTAAGGCTATTGAAACGACGACGAATATTATTACTCGCAAAAAACGAGTCGGTTGTTCCTTTTTAAGTGAAGTTTTCATCAATCCGATACCTGACTGCTTGAACACCTGAAATTCAAATTTAAAGGCCCTCTAAAGCAAAAACCTCTGGTCCATGCTCTTCAATCATCTCTAATGCACGTCCACCACCACGGGCGACACATGTCAATGGATCATCAGCAATAATAACGGGTAGCCCCGTTTCTTCCATCAGCAAACGGTCAATATCTGTTAGCAAAGCACCACCACCTGTCAATACAATGCCTTTTTCTGCAACATCTGAACCCAATTCTGGCGGAATTTTTTCTAACGCCCCTTTTACCGTACTCACAATACCCGCTAAGGGTTCTTGTAAGGCTTCAAGCACTTCATTACTATTAAGTGTAATACTACGAGGAATGCCTTCGGCTAAATTACGCCCTCGTACATAACTTTCACGCAACTCTTTGCCAGCATAAGCAGAACCAATATCATGTTTGACACGTTCTGCTGTTGCTTCACCAATTATAGTGCTATAATGACGACGTACATAAGCGATAATGGCTTCATCAAAGCGATCACCTCCTGTACGGATAGATTCAGAATAGACAATACCATTGAGGGATAAAATACCCACTTCCGTTGTACCACCACCAATATCAAGTACCATTGATCCTGTGGCTTCACTAACGGGCATTCCTGCACCTATCGCCGCTGCCATAGGTTCTTCTATGAGATAAACATCTCGCGCCCCTGCACCCGCCGCTGATTCACGAATTGCACGGCGTTCAACTTGCGTTGAACCACAGGGTACACAAATAAGCACCCGTGGCGATGGGTGCCAATATTTATTATCATGGACTTTATGAATAAAATATTGCAACATTTTTTCAGTAATCGTAAAGTCCGCAATAACACCATCTTTCATAGGGCGTATCGCCGTAATATGGCCAGGTGTACGACCTAGCATCAGTTTCGCTTCGGAACCCACGGCGGCAATGGCTTTACTACTGTTGCCACTTGCACCATCACCCCGTTGTCTGATCGCTACGACTGAGGGTTCGTCAAGAACAATACCTGATCCTCGAACATAAATCAGCGTATTGGCTGTCCCCAAATCAATAGAAAGATCATTTGAAAAAAGTCCGCGTACACGTTTGAACATGGAAATTTTGAATGGCCCTCATAAGTTAATGATGAATATAAATGCAAAATTAATTTGAAGCGTTAGCCTCAAAAATCTGTTCAAAATTAAAGTTGACTCAAAATTTGAACCCGCTTTGTTTTTTATAAATGAATATTAGGCAAAATACTACTTTATCAGGCGAGTCAAGTTTGGGCAAGTATTATTTAAAAGACTATTCGAGGTTCAAGTTTTTCTTTTGAAAACTTTCAAAGCTAAAGTTTTTTCAAAACTCTTAGCCTCAACTCGAATATTATATAATGAATATAAGTACTCAGTGGGGCAAATCCCTTGTGGTTGCCCTGAGTAGTTACAAAAAACTTTAGGAATCTGCATAAAATAAAATTGGCAACTAAACCTGACAGGTTTTAAAAACCTGTCAGGTTTGATGCAACATTATCGAAGTGATTTTATGCACGTTCCTTAGCCTCAAAATAAATCTGGAGATAAAAATGTCTTTACCAAAAGTTGAAAATATGGCACATTTAGCTCGTATTTCATTAAGTGAGCAAGATATTCCTCTTTACACACATCATTTATCTGATATTCTAAGTTTTGTTGAAAAGATGAATAGCGTTGATACAAGTAACATAACTCCCCTAGCCCATCCTCTTGATATGGTAGCAAGGTTACGTCCTGACATTATATCAGAAACCAACCAGCGCGATCATTTTCAAACCATTGCGCCACAAATTGAAGCTGGCTTATATTTAGTTCCTAAAGTCATTGAGTAATTCATTTCGAGGCTAAAGTTTTTCTTCAAAAAACTTAAACTTAGAATTGAGACTAAAGTTTTTTAACCTTGAATCCGAATAACTGATAACTATGCACAATAAATCCCTTTCTGAACTTTCTCTTCTTCTACGTCAACGCGAATGTTCCAGTGTAGAAATGACCCGTTATTTTTTAGATCGGATTGAAAACGACAATAGACTTCTAAATAGTTTTATTACCGTTACACCAGACGTTGCTTTGAGACAAGCCAAAGTGGCTGATGAACGAATACAATCAGGCAATGCAGAAACATTGACTGGAATACCCCTCGCCCATAAGGATATTTTCTGTACTCAAGGAGTCAAAACCTCATGCGGCTCCAAAATGTTGGATAACTTTATTGCTCCTTATAATGCCACTGTTGTTGAAAAATGCCAAGCGGCAGGCATGATCATGTTGGGTAAAACCAATATGGACGAATTTGCAATGGGATCATCTAATGAAACCAGTTATTATGGACCAGTGAAAAACCCTTGGGACACAAAAACGGTGCCAGGTGGTTCTTCAGGCGGATCAGCGGCGGCTGTGTCTGCCCGTTTAACGCCCATAGCGACTGGGACAGATACTGGGGGGTCTATTCGCCAACCTGCCGCCTTTTGTGGCATCACAGGATTAAAACCCACTTATGGCCTTGTATCACGTTATGGCATGATTGCCTTTGCATCCAGTTTAGATCAAGGCGGCCCTCTGGGGCATAGTGCCGAAGATGTCGCCTTACTCTTAAATGTAATAGCAGGTTTTGATGCTCGCGATTCGACATCTTTAAATCATCCCAAAGAAGACTATACCAAGCACTTAAATGATAATCTTGCCGGACTAAAAATTGGTTTACCTAAAGAATACTTTAGTGAAGGCTTAGACCCAGAAGTATTCAAAGTGTTAGAAGCTGCACGGTCAGAGTTAGAAAAAGCGGGCGCAACTTTGCATGAAATCCATTTACCTCATACAGAATTGGCTGTACCTATTTATTATATCATTGCTCCAGCAGAATGTTCTTCTAATTTATCCCGCTATGATGGGGTACGTTTTGGTCATCGTTGTAATAACCCCTCTGATTTGACTGACTTATATAAACGCTCACGCGCTGAAGGTTTTGGGGCTGAAGTCAAACGCCGCATTATGATAGGCACTTATGCCCTATCAGCGGGTTATTATGATGCTTATTATCTTAAAGCACAAAAAATACGCCGCTTAATCCGTGATGATTTTGTGGCTGCGTTTAAGCAAGTTGATGTCATCTTGGGACCAACAACCGCGACAACTGCTTTTAAGATTGATGAAAAAGTAGATGACCCTATCGCCATGTATTTATCTGATATTTATACGATTTCTGTTAATTTAGCAGGGCTGCCAGCTATCTCTATTCCAGCAGGTTTTGTAAATCAACAGCCTGTTGGATTGCAACTGATTGGTAATTATCTAAATGAGGCTCAATTATTAAATGTGGCCCATCAATATCAACAACGCACTGATTGGCTTATGCAAAATCCACTTGGTATTGCTGGGTAATTATGAATTAGGAACTGATGTGACGCAAAGCGATTCTATTCGAGCTTAGAAAT
>JAGLHR010000632.1 GCA_023143415.1 Thiomargarita sp.
AGGTTTTTGTTTTTCTTCAAAAAACTCAATTCGAGGTTTCCGTTCTTCTTCAAAAAACGGAAACCTCGAAACCATTCACCATTAACAATTAGCTTTGGAGAATTTTACGCTGTTTTTTGCGCTCAAACTCCTTTAAAAATTTCTTACGCAAACGAATCGCTTTCGGTGTCACCTCCACCAACTCATCATCATCAATAAATTCAATGGCTTGTTCTAATGTCATTTTTATAGGAGGGGTCAGTAGGATATTTTCATCGGTTCCAGCGGCACGAATATTGGTCAATTGTTTGGCTTTCAGGGGATTGACGACTAAATCATTGCCCCGTGAGTGAATGCCAATAATCATACCTTCATACACTTCTTCGCCAGGATCTATCAACAAACGACCCCGTTCTTGTAGGTTAAAGAGCGCGTAACCTAAACTCTTGCCCTTTCCATTAGCAATTAAAACCCCGTTAGTCCGTTGTCCTATCGTACCCGACTTAATGGGCGCATAACGCTCAAAGACATGATATAACAGCCCTGTACCAGAGGTTGCTGTCAAAAAATCGGTGCGAAAACCAATTAATCCGCGTGCTGGAATGATAAAATCAAGGCGCGTTCGCCCTTTTTCATCAGGCGACATATTGAGTAATTCAGCTTTACGCTCTCCCAATAATTCCATCACTGAGCCTTGATGAGCTTGCTCAACATCCACTGTGAGACTTTCATAAGGTTCACAAGGTTCACCGTTAATTTCCTTAATAATCACTTTGGGGCGAGAAACGGCGAGTTCATAGTTTTCGCGACGCATATTTTCGATTAATATCCCCAAATGTAATTCACCTCGTCCAAAGACGATAAATTTATCGGGATCATCAGTCTCATCGACGCGCAAAGCGACATTATGCAATAATTCACGTTGAAGACGTTCACGAATTTGACGAGAGGTGACATATTTACCCACTTTTCCCGCAAACGGCGATGTGTTGACTTGAAAAGTCATGCTCACCGTCGGCTCATCCACTGTGAGGGCAGGCAAGGGAACAATATGTTCAGGATCACAAAGGGTATCGGAAATGTTTAATTGATCAATACCTGTAAACGCAATAATATCACCAGCACTGGCTTCAGATCGTTCTACTCGCTCCAAGCCATGAAAACCCAACACTTGCAATACGCGCCCTTGACGTTGCTTGCCCTCAGCATTCACGACAACAACAGGCGTATTTTTTTTAATCCGCCCACTATTAATCCGTCCAATACCAATCACGCCAACATAACTGGAATAATCCAAAGCACTGACTTGCAATTGAAACGGTTCATCAGGATCGACATCAGGAATCGGAACATATTTGATAATGGCTTCAAACAGGTATTCCATATTCCCTTCGCGCACTTCGCTGTCTTCACTGGCATAGCCATTAAGGGCTGAACTATAAACCACTGGAAAATCCAATTGGGCATCATCTGCACCCAAACGGTCAAATAATTCAAAGGTTTGGTCTAATACCCAGTCTGGACGTGCGCCATCACGGTCAATTTTATTAATCACCACGACAGGACGCAAACCACGCGCTAATGCTTTTTGGGTCACAAAGCGCGTTTGTGGCATAGGTCCTTCCACTGCGTCAACGAGCAATAGCACTGAATCAACCATTGATAACACGCGCTCAACTTCACCACCAAAGTCAGCATGTCCAGGCGTATCAACAATATTAATTCGATAATCTTGCCAACGAATTGCGGTATTTTTGGATAAAATCGTAATCCCCCGCTCTTTTTCCAATTCATTGGAATCCATGATTCGTTCAATGTTATTGCCACGATCTCCCAATGTACCTGATTGTTGCAGGAGCTTATCAACAAGGGTGGTTTTGCCATGA
>JAGLHR010000633.1 GCA_023143415.1 Thiomargarita sp.
CTCCTCAAAACGCCCAAATCTGAAGGTTTGAACTCCTCAAAACGCCCAAAGCTGAAGCGTTGTACTCCAAAAAACGTCCAAAGCTAAAGCGTTGTACTCCACAAAACGCCCAAATCTGAAGGTTTGGACTCCACAAAACGCCCAAATCTGAAGGTTTGGACTCCAAAATCACAACGTCTCCAAAATTACTTTGACATTTTCACCTGTCCACTTGCCAACGCTTGAAGTACCTGCTCTTTTGCCCCCATTGCAACGACTTGCCCTCCATTCATCACAACTAAATGGTTCACTAACGACAACAATGAACTACGGTGTGTAACTAATAAGAGTGTTTTTCCTTTCAGATAAGGCTGCAAACGCGCTTTGAATTGTTCTTCTGCGCTATTATCCATTGAATTTGTAGGTTCATCAAATAATAATAAGGGGGGATTGAGTAATAAAGCCCTCGCTAACACAATCGCTTGTCGTTGCCCACCAGATAAACCTTCGCCGCGTTCCCCAATGGGCATGTCAAAACCCAAAGGGTGGCTATCGATAAATTCATTGACTCCCGCAAGTTGGGCAGCGCGTAGTACGACGCTATCTTCTACATAACTTGCGCCCATCACAATATTGTCTTTAACAGTGCCATAAAATAATTCAATCTCTTGGGGAACATAACCAATATGGCGGCGTAACTCTGCGGGATCAATTTGGCGATTATCAACGCCGTCTAATAAAATACTGCCCCCGTTAGGTTGATAAAATCCAAGTATTAATTTGGCTAAGGTGCTTTTACCAGAACCAATGCGCCCAATTATCCCGATTCGTTGTTCCGCTTGAATTTTAAATGAGACTTTGTTTAAAGCAGGTATGATTTGCTCTGGATAACTGAAATCAACCTGTTTAAATTCAATATCACCTTTTAATTGGGGGCGATGTAAAAATTGGGATTTCCGCTCTAGCGGCATTTTCATCACCTGATTCAGAGCGCGTAGTGCGGATAACGAATGATGATAACGGGTGAAAAGACTAGCGATTTGCGCCAGCGGCGCGAGTGCCCGCCCCGTTAAAATGGTACAAGCAATCAATGCCCCCATCGTCAATTCACCATCTGCAATCAAATAGACGCCATAAACAATGACAACCACTGTACTCATTTGTTGAACAAACAGGGAGAAATTGACGGATAATGCCGATAAAAATCGTGATTTGAGTGAAAAATGCGCGATTGTGCCGATTAATTGTTCCCAGCGTCGTTGTATTTCTCCCTCCGCCCCCGTTGCTTTTATCGTTTCTATACCTGCTAGGGTTTCAACCAATATAGCGTGTTTTTGGGCACTGGCGCGAAAAGTCTGCTGTATCACTTTATGCAATGGAAACTGTATCAACAAACTAAAAACAAGAACGAGCGGTATGGCATATAACGGGATAAATGCTAATTCGCTATGTAAAGTCCAAATAACGGCAATAAATAACAGGGCAAAGGGTAAATCAATCAACGTCGTTAAAGTCGCTGAAGTGAAAAAATCTCGGAAACTTTCAAATTCGTGTAAATGATTAGCAAACGCGCCGATGGAACGGGGATGAGCCACTCGTTTTGTGCCTAGCACCTGTTCAAAAATCATGCTGGCTAATAAAACATCTGTTTTTTTACCCGCAATGTCAATAAAGTAACCGCGTAAGGTGCGTATAATTAAATCAAATCCAAATACTATAACGATGCCTATCGCCAATACCCATAACGTTTCTATGGCATTATTCGGAACAACGCGATCATAAACGTTCATCACAAACAACGGCGATGCTAACGCAAAGAGATTAATCAAGAAAGAGGCAATGATAACTTCACTATAAATAAACCAAGATTTAAACAAAGTTCCCCAAAACCAACTATAAGGGCGGGGCATCACGCTCTCTTCTGTGCGCGTATCAAACTGATAAGCGGGGCGTGCAAATAGAGCATAGCCACTATAATTGGCATTCAAGTCTTTAATTGAAAGCGCAAGCACTCCTTCACCTGTAGAAGGGTGAATGATTTCTACTTGAGGCTCACGTTTTCTCATAAAAAAACGGAGAATGCTTTTCTTTTTTTTATCAAGAGGCTTGATTAGTATGCAGGCTTGCCCATCTTTGAGTAATAGCACAGCCGGCAAAACGAACTCTGTCAATTCGGAAAGTGGGCGTTTAATAAGGCGGGCGGATAAATGAGCGCGTTCAGCGGCGCGAATGAATAATTCTGGCGTGAAGCGGTTATTGACAAGGGGTAAACCTGCTTTGAGTGCCTCGGCGGAAATGGGTTTATTAAGCAGTTTGCTTAAAATGACGAGACATTGTAATAAAGGATCATCAAAAGTAGCGATGTAGTCGCTATTTTGCAAAGCGATTGTGGAGAAGGTAGTCATGCCATTTTTATTTCGAGGCTTTTGAATCTTTTTGACGAATCATTAAATCTTCCATTTCGCTAATCTGTTTTTTCAAATCAGCAATTTCTAACTCTTTTTCTGCGAGTTGCTCTCGTAAGACTATCAGATATTTTTCAGGATTCCTACGCTGATAAAAACGCTTAACAATATTGATAAGAATTAATATTCTGATGATTCTATTAATAACAGAACGAGCACGATATATATTCAATATCTCTTGTATTTTTACAAACCATAAAAAATAAGTGCTTTTTGAAATGCTTAAATATTTGGAGATTAAAAGAAATCTTGATAAAGCCAATAGTGGAAGAATAATGATAAAAAGTTCTAACCAGTGTTTTATCAAATACTCTCCTTGTTTTTTTGCCATAGAAAACAAAATAATAAATTCACTCGTAAATAATCCCCAAATTAAAGCATTACCCCAATTAATGATGTGATACAACAGTGGATGCGTTTCGATTCCTGTCTTGAAAACAATTTCTGCTATCCAAAACGGTATCATTAATAATGAAATGGCTAAAATGGGATATAAAAATCGCTTTTCAATAGACTGATATAACGATTGATCCACCAATTGCCAATGATAAATCCACCAAATATATTCTTTATCATCACAACGTCTCGCGGCAAGACGCAATGGAGGCAATAATGCGATAAAAAAATGAGCAACATATTTATTCCGCTTTTCTTTACAACAAATCAGGACTAAAACTCTTTCTAAAAAAAAGAATACCCATAATATTAATAAAATGTCGATTAACGCTTGAAAAAAAGGGTGCCCTTCAAATCCATGATCTAATTGCATATATTGAATAATGATGGCAATCAACGAAATAAAAATTATCGTTAGAAAAAACATCACTTTAGCGATAAGATGTTCAATATTTTTAAAGATTTTGTAGATTTTATTCATTGTGAGTTATCAGTAAACTATTGATTATAGAGCAATTTATTAAAAAATAGGTTCTTGCAACACTCTGAACACACGAGGTTTAAGAAATTCTGATTCAGAACAAAAAAATCGGATTTCTAAAATCAAAAACGAATAGGGCGGGATAGCTTCATAATAACGAAAATATCGTTTGCTATTTCTCCCATTAAAGACTATAATAATGACGATAAAATCTATTAGAAATAACCGTCAACTTCATATTAATTTTCATCAATGTGAATTTAAATTAATTAACAACTAAATAATTGATAAAATAAGGAGCCATGCTTTGCCTAATGTTCGTGTTAGAGAAAATGAACCCTTTGAAGTAGCTATCCGTCGCTTTAAACGGGCATGTGAAAAAGCCGGTATTTTAGCCGAAGTTCATCGTCGTGAGTACTACGAAAAACCCACAACTGTCCGTAAACGTAAAGCTGCTGCTGCCGTTAAACGGCACTTAAAGAGGCTTTATCGTGATACATTGCGCCGTGAACGTTTTTACTGAGGTTTATTTGTCATCAATGGCTTTATGACAACGATTACCCACCTTCACAGGTGGGTGTGAATTAAAAAAACACCATGTCTAATACTCTCAAACCAAAAATCACTGATGATATGAAAACCGCCATGCGTGCTAAAGATAAGCAACGCTTAGGTGTGATACGTTTAATTCAAGCCGCGATTAAACAGCGAGAAGTTGATGAGCGCATTAGTTTGGATGACAAAGAAGTCATAATTGTGCTGGATAAAATGCTAAAACAGCGGCGTGATTCCTTAGCACACTATGAAAAAGCAGAACGTCAAGATTTAGCAGAACAAGAAGCTTTTGAAATTAAAGTCATACAAAATTATATGCCTCAACCTTTGAGTGAATCTGAATTAGCTGAATTAATTGAAACTGCTTTCACCGAAACTGGAGCGACTTCCATTAAGGAGCTAGGCAAAGTGATGAGCTATCTCAAGCCCAAAGTACAAGGGCGTGCTGATATGAGAGCGCTCAGTACCAATCTTAAAAAACGTTTAAGTTAGTAAAACTTGATGTTTGTCAACAAAGCTAAAGCGTTTTCGAGGTATTAGTTTTTTTTCAAAAAACTAATACCTCGAACTCCTGTCTAATTTGGAGTCCAACGCTTCAGCTTTGGGCGTTTATAGGAGTCCAACGCTTCAGCTTTGGGCGTTTATAGGAGTCCAACGCTTCAGCTTTGGGCGTTTATAGGAGTCCAAAGCTGAAGCGTTGTACTCCAAGGGCAACAAAGCTAAAGCGTTGTACTCCAAGGGCAACAAAGCTAAAGCGTTGTACTCCAATTTATCAAAATTGGCTAAAGCGTTTCCAATTTGTCAACATTTTTTAACCTATTCCTTGTTTCTACTCAATCTTTATAATCTTCAATAAAAATGGCAGGGCGCATTCCTCGCAGTTTCATCGACGAGTTAATGACTCGTATTGACATCGTTGATCTAATTGATAGCTATGTGTCGCTACGCAAAATCGGCAGAAATTATACCGCCTGCTGTCCCTTTCACACTGAAAAAACGCCCTCATTTACCGTAAGCCAAGAAAAACAATTCTACTACTGTTTTGGCTGTGGTGCGCACGGATCCGCGATAGGTTTCCTTATGGAACATGCGCGTCTCAACTTTCTTGAAGCAGTACATGAATTAGCCTCCAGAGCAGGCATGGCAGTTGTGTATGAACAAGGCACCGCACCTACCTCAATTGCTGCCTTTGATGATTTATATCAAATCATGGCAGAAGCCGCACAATATTATCGGCAACAATTACGCCAATCTCAAACTGCTATAAATTACCTAAAAAAACGGGGATTAACCGGAGAAATTGCGCGTGATTATGGTTTAGGTTATGCACCGCCAGGGTGGGATAATCTATTAAAAACATTAGGTACAAATTCCGATATGCGAGCGCGTTTGCTCAAAACGGGCTTAATTAAGCAAAATGAATCAGGGCATCGCTATGATCGTTTTCGTGATCGAATCATGTTTCCCATTTTGGATCAAAGAGGACGTGTTATCGCCTTCGGAGGGCGTAAATTGTCTGAAAGTGAACATGAACCAAAATACCTTAATTCTCCCGAAACACCCCTGTTTCAAAAAGGCAATGAATTATATGGTTGGTATTCAGCGCGTAAAACTCGCCCTTTGCAAAATATTATCGTTGTAGAAGGTTATATGGATGTTATCGCATTAGCACAATTTGGCATATCTAATGCAATAGCTACTTTAGGAACAGCGACGAGCATTAAACATTTAAATCGCTTATTTCGCAATGTACCAGAAATTATTTTTTGTTTTGATGGCGATGAAGCGGGAAAAAAAGCTGCTTGGCGAGCATTAGAAATCGCCTTACCATTATTACAGGAAGGTCGTCAAATTCGTTTTATATTCCTACCACAAGGAAATGATCCCGATAATTTAGTCCGCCGGGAAGGCGCACAAAGCTTTAACAATCATTTAGCAAGAGCAACGCCTCTCTCCAAATTTTTATTTAACACATTAACCCAACAAGTGGATATGGCTAGTTTGGATGGACGAGCGCGTCTTGTCGAATTAGCAAAACCCTTATTAAAGCCATTACCAATCGGCCCTTATCGTGATTTAATGCTACAAAAACTAAGTGAATTAAGTGGTGTCAATTTCAATCATTTAACTAGACTGATACAAGGAGAAATTCCCAAACAGACAACAGTCAAAAGAACAATTAGAAAAACGATTGAAAGTACGAGAGAACTTTCATTAGTTGATCAAGCCATTATATATTTATTACATAAACCCGCTTTATCTCTTAAAATTGAACAGCATTACCATGAACAATTATCCAAATTAAACAAACCAAATATAAAACTACTATTAAAAATCATTGAATTAAGCAAAGAAAACCCTCACTTAAAGCTAGGTGCCTTATGTGAACATTGGCGAGGAACAGAATATGAACAAACCATCAATTATTTAGCCACACCAGATTTCATAGAAAAACAGATCAATATAGATGACGAATTCTTCGGTGCGATCAACCTTTTATACAAAGATTATGTTGTTCAACGCAATGCCTTTTTAATGCAAAAAAGTCCTAATTTGACGGCAGTTGAAAAACAAGAATTGCAATCTTTATATAAATATCATGGGGCAAAACAGTGACAAAAATCTTCCTTTGATAACTTGAAAAGAAGATTCTCCAAAGCGTTGAACTCCAATACAAAGTACAAAGCTAAAGCGTTAAACTCCAATAAAAGTACAAAGCTAAAGCGTTGAACTCCAATAAAAGTACAAAGCTAAAGCGTTGAACTCCAGATGACACTGACTAACTGATAACCGATTATGAACCAAGAGCAACAGCAATCACAAATCAAATCACTCATTGCCAAAGGCAAAGAGCAAGGTTTTTTGACCTATCACGAAGTCAATGATTTCTTACCTGAAGATATTATCGAGCCTGAACAAATCGAAAGTATCATCACAATGATTAACGACTTAGGGATTATAGTCCATGAATTTACGCCAGATGCTGATACCTTGTTAATTGATGAAAGCACAGTGACTGAAGAAGAAGCCGCAGAAGCCGTAGAAGCCGCAGCCGCTTTGGCTAATGTCGATGGTGAATTTGGTCGTACCACTGACCCTGTGCGTATGTATATGCGCGAGATGGGTACTGTAGAATTGTTGACGCGAGAAGGTGAAATTGAAATTGCCAAACGGATTGAAGAAGGTTTAAGTAAAGCCCTATCAGCCCTTGCAACACATCCAGATATTATTGCCGTATTTTTGAAACACTACGAAAAAGTTGAGGCGGGTGAACTGAAATTGGCAGAAATCATTGCCGGCTTCAAAGACTATGACTATTCAGAATCGGTATCTGAGATTGACATTGAAAACGCTAAAAATAAGCATTTTCTTGAAAATGAAATAGTCGTTGAGGCAGCCAATGATGAAGAAAATGATGAAGATGAAGATTCTGTTGATCACCCTATCCTTGTTGAGGAAATCTCCCTTGAGACAGAAATGGCTCGTATCCGTTTTGCCCGTTTGCGCGAACTATATACTCGGCTAATGCAGACAGAAGCAACGCTTGGTACACACTCGCCTGAATATAAAGAATTGCGTCAAGAAATTGCTGAGTCTTTTTTACTGTTTAAAATAGCCCCAAGGCAACTTGAAAAGTTAACACGCAAATTACGCAAAACGGTTACTTTGATACGTGAACAGGAAAAGAAGATTCGGGATATTTGTATTGGCAAAATCGGCATGAATAAAAACGATTTTCTCTCATCGTTTAAAAATCATGCCACAAATCCACACTGGGTACCTTTGCTATTAAATACAGGTAAGCCTTATGTTGAAAATTTAAAACAATATCAAGAAGAATTGATGCGAGTACAAGGTCGATTGATTGATTTGGAAAGAAGAAGCCGCCTAAGCATTGCGGAAATCAAGGAAATCAATCGGAACATGTCAATTGGTCAAGCCAAAGCGCAAAGGGCGAAAAAAGAAATGATTGAAGCAAATTTGCGCTTAGTCATCTCAATTGCCAAAAAATACACCAATCGTGGATTGCAATTCCTTGATTTAATTCAAGAAGGCAATATTGGTCTGATGAAAGCAGTGGATAAGTTTGAATATCGGCGCGGTTATAAATTTTCCACCTACGCAACATGGTGGATTCGCCAAGCGATCACACGTTCCATTGCTGATCAAGCACGCACTATCCGTATTCCTGTTCACATGATTGAAACCATTAACAAACTCAATCGAATTTCCAGACTGATTTTGCAGGAAAAAGGTCGTGATGCGACACCAGAGGAATTGGCAAAACATCTTGAAATGTCTGAAGAAAAAATACGGAAAGTGCTTAAAATTGCTAAAGAACCCATTTCCATGGAAACGCCGATAGGAGATGATGAAGAGTCGCATTTAGGAGATTTCATTGAAGACACGACCATACTTGCCCCTCTTGAATCGGCAACAAGTGAAGGTTTACGGCGTGCAACACAAGATATGCTTCAAGGTTTAACGCAGCGTGAAGCAAAAGTATTGCGAATGCGTTTTGGGATAGATATGAATACTGATCACACCTTAGAAGAGGTGGGAAAGCAATTTGATGTCACCCGTGAACGCATTCGTCAAATTGAAGCCAAAGCGTTGCGTAAACTGCGTCACCCCAGCCGCTCTGAACAACTGCGTAGTTTTATTGATTAATGTTTAATGGTGAATGGTGAATGGTGAATGGTGAAACCATACTACTATTATTCACTTAAGGGACAGCGCAACAAATAACTGACGTAGTAGCAGACCTGTCAGGTTTTTAAAACCTGACAGGTCTTGAACATCCCACGTATATTATTTCCTGCGTCGTCCCTAATAACTACAAAGATAATAACTACAAGGATTATTTATAAGAAAGGAGTAATAAAAAAGCATTATAAATCAAAGATTTAATAAAATACTGAGTATCCTTTTTTATAAATAATCCTTGTAATGCGAATTAAGAGTTGAATTTTTAAAAAAATGGAGTACAACGCTTCAGC
>JAGLHR010000634.1 GCA_023143415.1 Thiomargarita sp.
CAAGTTTGGTCGCTGCCCTTGACCTCAATGCCATTAAGTTAAGGACAGACACGCAGGACTGCCCCTACAAAACCCCGCGCGTGCTTGTAGGGGCGAACCTGCGTGTTCGCCCTGGCTTAACTTAATGGCTTTGGCCCTTGACCTGCCAGGTTTTGTTTTAACTTGGCTGGTAATGAGCACTGGCGCGTGGGAACGAGAAAATCATTTTTTAGAAACCCAGTTTCTTCAAGAAACGGGATTTATTGCATATAATATATTGATTTTATTGGTAATGTTGCAAACATCATAGGAAAAGGCAATGCTAAAAAAAATGAGAGTCAGCTCCTTTAAATCCATTTTTAATCAAGAAGTGTCGTTAGGCATGATGAATGTATTTATTGGGGCAAATGGAAGTGGTAAAAGTAATCTCCTTGAAGCGATAGGCGTTCTATCGGCAGCTGCCGCTGGCAGAGTGGATGATGAAGCTTTGCAAAGACGTGGTATTCGCCTTGGTACGCCAAGATTATATAAATCGGCATTTGAAGAAAGGATACCGTCTCATCTCTTTTTTGAAGCTTTAACGGATAAGGCAAAATATTCTGTTTCTTTGAATAATCCTTTAGAAAACCCAAAACCGGCTTGGCAATATGAAACGGAAGAATTAGTTTGCAATCATGAAAAAATTGTCAGTCGAGGGCCTCATCGTGAAATAAAGAATAAGGAACAGGGATTGGCGGCTTTAAAACTGGTCGAATCAGATGAAAATTCTGATGTCGCTTTTTTAATTAACCTGTTACGAAATTTTGCCGTTTATACGCCGAATACGCCTGTATTACGAGGGATTATACCGGATCAACAAACAAGGGAACCCGTTGGACTTTCTGGAGGACGACTTGCCGAAGCGGTTAAAGAATTACAAAGCCTCGTTTCCAAAAGCGAGTTTATTGAAGATGCTTTTGATGATATACTTTCTTTGATTGACTGGATTAATTCTTTTGAAACCACTTCAAACGTCAACGCCATTCTCTCTTCTTCGATTGCGAGACAAAAAAATGTGATTCGTTTTACCGACAGGTTTATGAAAGGACATAATCATCTGACGGCTTATGATGCGAGCGAAGGTGCGCTTTATATTCTTTTTTGTGCGGTGCTGATACTTTCACCTAATTCGCCTAAATGCCTTGCTATTGATAATTTAGATCAAACCCTCAATCCGAGACTGGTCCTCAACTTGACTCGTTTCTTATGTCAATGGATTACTAAAAGCGACGACAAACGCCAGATATTTGTTACCGTACATAATCCTGCGGTATTGGATGGACTCAATTTGCAAGATGATCGAATCCGACTATTTACGGTTGATAGAAATAATCGAGGACATACTGAAATCAATCGAGTGACTATTACTAAAGAAATCTTGGAATTAAGTGATAAAAAAGGATGGCCCCTTTCAAGACTTTGGGTGATGGGACATCTTGGAGGGGTTCCCAATGTCTGATTATCGAATTGGGATTGTCGTTGAAGGGACAACAGATCGCATTGTCATAGAATCTGCTCTTAATAAAATATTTGCGGATCACACATATATATTGATACAGTTACAACCTGAATTGAGTGATGGGTTGAATAATGGGGGTTTTGGTTCGACGGGTAGCGGCTGGGGTGGTGTTTATCAATGGTGTCGGCAAATTGTGAACATGGACATCGCATTGGCAAATAATCTGTTTTTACAAAAAATTGACATTATAATCATTCATTTGGATGCTGATGTGGCAGAGAAAAACTATCAAAATGCCAATATCGCCAATCCAGTCAAAAATGACCTGCCATGCGTACAACCGTGCCCTCCAGCAAGTCATACGATACAGGCACTTGAACAGGTTGTCTTAGGATGGCTGAATTTGAAAGAACAATTTCCTCATCCATTTGTGATGTGTATCCCTTCAAAATGCACTGAAGCTTGGGTAGCTATTGCCCTTTATGGAGACGATCAAAATATCTTGGTTGATATAGAATGTCACTCTAATATAGAGAATTACCTGGCTCAAAAACCAGCAAGAGAAAGAGTGATCCGAAATAGAAGTGGTCAAATGAAAAAGATCACTCAGAAATACTCTGAAAAATCTGGACAAATAACCAGTCAATGGGATTATATTACCCAAAAGTGTAATCAGGCTGAGATATTTACTAAGCATATCCTTGTTATGAGCGAGCGTAACTGAAAAAATCATTTCCTCAATCCGTTGTACTTAATTAGACTCGAACGGAGTACAACAGATTTCAGAAATCAACGGATTTTGAATCTGATGATTGGATTCGAGGCAAAAGTTTTTTCTTTTAAAAAAACTTTTGCCTCGAAATCAGTTGCTCCCATTCAACGGGTGAAAAAATCCGTTGTATTCTGAAATCCGTTGTACTTAATTAGACTCGAACTGAGTACAACGGATTAAGGAAATCAACGGATTTTTAATCTGAGATTGGATTCGAGGCAAAAGTTTTTTCTTTTAAAAAAACTTTTGCCTCGAAATCAGTTGCTCCCATTCAACTCATGAAAAAATCCGTTGTATTCTGAAATCCGTTGTACTTAATTAGACTATATAGGAGGAAAAACAATGAACGACATCAATAATCATGTACAAACATCACAGGCACCTTGGAAAAATGCGGGCACCTTAATACTTGGGCTGGGATTGCTGTCAGGGGGCATGAATACGCAAGCCGCCACCGATTGCAATGCCGTCACGGAAATTTTACCTATTGAGTGCGAGTCGCTGTTAGAACTTTACCATAGCACTAACGGCGCGGAGTGGTATAGAAATGATGGGTGGAATGTGACGAATACGCCTTGTAGTTGGCATGGTGTCACTTGTGAAAACGGTGGTGTAACCAAGATTTCTTTAGGATACTTCAATAATCTCAATGGAACCCTTCCCAATTTCAGAGGATTGCTTAATTTGCATAAGCTTGATCTGGCTTGGAATAAGCTGACCGGCGCGATTCCGGATTTTAGTGCGTTGCCTAATTTGGAATCGCTTTCTCTCTCGAAAAATCACCTGACAGGCGCGATTCCGGATTTCAGTGCGTTGCCTAATTTGCAGGAACTTTATCTCTTTGGTAATCAACTGACGGGCGCGATTCCTGATTTCAGTACTTTGCCTAATTTGCAGAGGCTTTATCTTTCTGATAATCAACTGACGGGCGCAATTCCCAATTTCAGTGCGTTGCCTAATTTGCAGTGGCTTTATCTCGAAAATAATCAACTGACGGGCGCGATTCCGGATTTCAGTACTTTGCCTAATTTGCAGAGGCTTTATCTCTCTAATAATCAACTGACGGGCACCATTCCGGATTTCAGTGCGTTGCCTAATTTGCGGCATTTTAACTTCAGTGGTAATCAACTGACAAATTGCAATGCTGTAACGGAGATTTCTATCATCGAGTGCGAGTCGCTGTTAGAACTTTACCATAGCACTAACGGCGCGGAGTGGAGCTACTACAAGTACGGGTGGAATGTGACGAATACGCCTTGCAGTTGGGATGGTGTCACTTGTGAAAATGGTGCTGTTACTGAGATTGATTTAGGATACAGTAACCTCAATGGAACCCTTCCAAATTTTAGAGAGTTGCCTAATTTGCAGAAGATTTATCTCTCTTCTAATCACCTGACAGGCGCAATTCCGGATTTCAGTGTCTTGCCTAATTTGCGGGGGCTTTATCTCTCTTCTAATAAACTGACGGGCGCGATTCCGGATTTCAGTGCGTTGCCTCAGTTGGAGAATCTTTCTCTCTCGAATAATCAACTGACGGGCGCGATTCCGGAGTTCAATGCACCTCAGTTGCAGACGCTTTCTCTTGATAATAATCAACTGACGGGCGCGAT
>JAGLHR010000635.1 GCA_023143415.1 Thiomargarita sp.
TTTCGTTTTTTGAAAAGAAAACCTCGAAACGTTCCTAAAGCAAACTAATTAATTTAGCTGAGCCTAGCTGTCAGCCTTAAAATTGATTTTAAGGCTAACCGCTGAGTAGTTACAGATTTTTTTGAACATTACTGACTTAATAAAGGATCAAGTTTTCCGTCAAGATCAAGTTCAGTGAGATCATCAAAACCACCGACATGTTGTTCCCCAATAAAAATTTGTGGTACAGTGCGCCGCCCCGTTATTTTAATCATTTCTTTCAATTGATGGGGATTAGTATCGATATAAATTTTTTGTACTTGCACCCCTTTTTTATGAAGTAAACGTTCTGCCATCATGCAATAAGGGCAAACATGCGTACTATACATGCGTATATCAGGCATAAATAACTTCTCCGATAGACATCCCAAATGATTTGTAAATTTGTTCCAACGAATTTAAACGTTTTCAAGCCATTTTTTTTCACGAATCATTTAGGTTCACTATATACAACATTTTGTATACTGCTTACCTACCGCAATAAGAATTCAATGAATTCTTTTTTAAGGCGACCTCTTCAAAAAACGGTCGCCTCAAAAGGAAATTATAACGACTTTTTCATGTTGATGCAACTTATACTCAGCACGGGTTATTATTTGGTTCGAGTCGAGGCTAACTTTGAAAAAAAAACGTTAGCCTCGAAAGTTTTGGTAAAAAAAACTTAAATCTCGAAATCACTGCTTTATTTTTTCACCCATTGGGCAAAATTGCTTGTATTGCCCTCTCCGCCATCAGCATAGCCAGCTTCGTAGCTCTCATTCACACGTTGTTCCTCGCGCATAGGGTTTTGCAAATAACCTCCTATCCAACCCAACATGTATTCACGATTAACGGGCATGTTTTCCATTTCAGTAACGGCATTGTAATATTTTTTATCCACGGTTCTTAATATCCTCAAAGTTAATAATAATTAAAATCAATTTTAATCAAGTGCAAAAGCCTTGTTAAGCATAACATATTTAAGTATTTTATTATAAGTTTTGCGTTCAGTTCAACTTGAAGTGATTACTAACTGATGTGACGCAAAGCTATTCTATTCGAGCTTAGAAATCCTTTGAAAAAATCGCTTAAACCTCTTGGAAACATAGTGCGTAACATCAGTTACTAAGGAATGAGGCTTTAATAACTTTCGAGGCTAAAGTTTTTTTAAAGAAAAAACTTTAGCCTCGAAAACAATTACGCTTAACGAATCTCTCCATAACGCAATAAAAACTTATGCCAATCAACATACTATCAGTATCAATCAAATAATTCGAGACCATTTCGCACAACTGATGAACATTGAACCAGTGAAAGAGATTAAAACGCTAAAACGTTTTTCTGAGGGCGAAATAGGTCGTTTAGAAGCCATGAAAACGCTTAATATTGATTATTCCACTTTACTTGACAGGGTAGGACAACAAGGGCTTTCATTACCCACTTTGCCCTTTAATGAACTTGAACATAAGGCCAATCAGTTTGTACATATTCTCAAACAAAAATCCATGAAACGTGTTGTAATTGTTATCCCCGACGCTGGTCCACTCATCAGTCTTGGGAAAGCCAAAAACTTGGAAATTTGACTCAAACTTGAATTACCTACTGATGTGACGCAAAGCGATTCTATTCGAGCTTAGAAAT
>JAGLHR010000636.1 GCA_023143415.1 Thiomargarita sp.
GAATTATCTGGTTCAACTAATTGTACTAATTCAACTTTCTCAAATTGATGTTGGCGAATCATTCCCCGTGTATCTTTACCATAGTTGCCCGCCTCGCTGCGAAAACAGGGAGTATGGGCGACAAATTTCATAGGTAAATCGTCGACTTTCCAAATCACATTACGGGCAATATTTGTCAAAGGAACTTCTGCGGTGGGTATTAAATAGTAATTGTATTCAGCGATATGAAATAAATCTTCGGCAAATTTAGGGAGTTGCCCTGTTCCCCGTAAGCTGTCGGCATTAACCAAGTAGGGTACATTCACTTCAACATAGCCATGTTCATCCGTGTGTAAATCCAGCATAAATTGAATTAATGCACGGTGCAGCCGTGCCAAAGCCCCTCGTAACAGTGAAAAACGAGAACCTGTGATTTTTGCGGCGGTTTCAAAATCAAGTAATTCTAAGTCAGTCCCTAAATCAGCATGATCTTTATAGGGAAATTCAAACCTTCTCGGTGTTCCCCAACGGCGTACTTCGATATTATCTTTTTCAGTACAACCAATTGGCACTGTTTTATGAGGGATATTGGGTAATCCCATTAACAGATCATTCAACTGTGTCTGAATAAGCCCGAGTTGTACTTCACGGGCTTTAAGTTGCTGATTTAATTTGTAAACGTCTTCCAATTGCGTTGTTATTTCTTCACCAGCCGCTTTCGCTTTACCGATAGATTTTGAGCGAATGTTACGTTCATTTTGTAATTCTTCCGTTTCAACTTGACATTGTTTACGAACTTCTTCCAATTCTGCCAAGCGAGCATGATCAATAACAACACCGCGGAGTGCTAATTTTTCAGTAACTTCATCTAAGTGATGACGTAAAATTTGTGGTTCGAGCATTTTTAATTATCTATTATCAATTTGAGGATAACGAGTCTTATGATTAATTTTCAGTTGAGTTTCCTAATTGCACCTCTTATCCTTAAACGACGACGCAATTGTTTATTTTGCTCTCTAGCCTCTCCACGATCACTTTGTGGCGGAAGTCGAACGATGTACCATTTTGTACCATTTTTATTAGTCGATGGAACAATTTCAGCTTCTGAAGCAATGTTTTCGTTTTTGATCTGTTGCACCAAATTTTCTGCTTGTTCTTCTGTTTTAAAAGTGGCAGCCTGAACATACCATTTTTTTTCACCCTCCTGTTTAGGTTCTGCTGGTTCTTCTTCTTGATAAAGCTCTTGTTGCATAGGATTAGTATTCAAATCAAGAAAGACAAACTTGCTAGGTAAGCGATATTGAACTTGGGGCTGTTGCGAAGGAATAATCGTCGTAGCCGGTTTAGGTGTCGGTTTAGGAGTGGTATTACTACTAGGTATTGGTGTTAAAGGGGCTTCTATAATATTGATTCTTTCAATATCCAAAGGGGCAGCTATTCTAAAATTTTCTGGTGCCGAGGAGAATCCCAACACAATTTTTAAAATGCTATAAATGAGTAACATTATCAGTAAAAGTACGATACCACCTGTGATGCGTTGTTTAGGTTCGTATATTTCTGTAGCAGTTCGACGAGTATTTGGTAGTGGCATATTAATAGAAAAATTTAATCAATGCTAAAGTTTTTTGAAAAAAAACTTTTCAAAAACAATTGATGAAAATTGCTAATGCGAATTAATGTTTAAGAAACTTGTTTAAAATCAAACGTTTAAAAATAGCCATTTTTTATAAATATCGTTCACGTTCAAGGCTAAAGCGTTGAATTTCAAAAAACGTCCAAGGCTAAAGCGTTGTTGTACAGGACATTTTTTATTGTTAGAATCAGAATTTTCAGAATATTCGAGGCGAAAGTTTTTTGAAGAAAAACTGTAACTACTTAGCGATTAGGAACGATTTTATTTCATGCACGTTCCTTAGCCTTGAAATCAATTTCAAGGCTAAAAGCATTCGAGGCAAAAGTTTTTTCTTTAAAAAAACTTTCGCCTCGAATAGTCTGCTAAAGCAGACTGAAAGAAGACTGACTAAGAAGCGTGCATAAAATCACTTCTACCATGTTGCATCAAACCTGACAGGTTTAGTTTTTTTCGAGGCTTCAAAAAACGAAAACCTCTTCG
>JAGLHR010000637.1 GCA_023143415.1 Thiomargarita sp.
ACAGGAGTCGAGGCTAACGTTTTTTTAAAGAAAAAACGTTAGCCTCGACATCAAAACGATAATTCGGTCTGATTTCATCTAAAGGGATACTGAGATTGTAGCCAAAAGTGTTTTCAATGTAGTTCTTGATAGTGGCTTTATCATTGCCCGTTCTGGCTAAGAAAATCGCAGAGGCGGTGGCTTGCGCCCCTTTGATGCCTTCAGGATGATTATGTGTGACTTCAGCACTTTGTTTGGCTTTTTCCAACACCGTCGCCAAATCATTATAAGCAAACCCGATTGGACTAACTCGCATTGCTGAACCGTTTCCCCAGCTATTGTAGGGCTGATTGTTCTCAGAAGCCGCCCATCTATAAAAATTGCCCCCATAACCGGCTCTTGGAAAATAATGAAAATATTCCTTGAGCTTGTCAACATAAGGGGCTTCATTGAGAATACTGTCTGCTAATGCCACTGTTAGCACTGTATCATCAGTAAATCTGCTTTTTTCTGAGAATAGGGGAAATTCTTTTGTCTTAATATTTCTCCATTCGTAAACGGAGCCAATAATATCACCTGCAATTGCGCCTATCATCTTTTTTTTATCTCCAAAGAAAAGAATAGGTGGGCAATAAAAGGACATTGCCCACCCTACATTGCTTACTTTTGGTAATGAAACCGACAAGAAATAATAACCAGTTTAGTTTCGTTCTCATTAACTTCATAAACCAGTCGATGTTCACCGTCAATTCTTCTTGACCAATAACCGGATAAATTAGACTTTAAATAAAGCTTCAGGTTTTCCTAAACCTTCAAAAGGCTCTCTTTGAATATCTTTGATAAGCGTATTAATTTTCTTTAATAACTTACGTTCATTAACTTGAAACCAAAGATAATCTTCCCAACCACGTTCAGTGAAAATTAATTTCATACTTCAATCAACTCCCTTTCTTGGGCTTTCCCCATTTTAGCTTGGGCAATTGATTCGCGTAAATGTTCAGCATTCGCCGGATTAGATAACAAGTTTCGAGGCGAAAGTTTTTTGACGAAAAACTTTCGCCTCGAAAAGTGTTTCCTGCCATGAATTAAATTCATCAAGAGACATTAATAAGGCTCTTTCGCCTTTATCATTACAAATAATAGTCAGTTCAACATTAGAAATGACTTGTCCTATCAGGTGATTTAGGTTTTGTGTTGCGTGATTAACCGTTACTGCATCCATTAAAATCTCCTTTCAAATTGTAATCAGTCAAAAACTCGACGCTGGAGCGTCGTGGTATGCATTCACACGCTGGAGCGTGGAAAAGAAAAATGCCGTTGCACTAAAAGGACATTGCCCACCCTACATGGCTCAAACCTCGAATCGAGTTTTTTCAAAAAACTCGGTTTCTGAGCGGCGAATAAAATCTCTGAAAACTTATGCTTCACTACTTAAAAGTAGCAAAGCGTAGGATGGTGGGGTGAAACGGCACCATTTTTCAATAAATTATGATTGCGGTGGGTTTCGCTGTCGCTCTACCCACCCTACGCTCCTAAAATCAAAATCCACTTTCCCTAATTAAAACCTTATTAATTAATATCCAAGCACGTTGAATCAACGGTTTTTTATTCTTCGCTTCTAAGACAACTGCGCCTTTTTGCACGTTATTGAGGAGATGGGTTTGATCAATTGAGAGGTAAACCCGATAAACCGCTTCTTGAGGAATTAAACGTTTATCAGGCGTGAGTTTGACAGGCACTTGCCCTCCATAAATAGACGCAACATAGTTATCACTGGATTGTAGTTGCGTAATATTAGCGGGATCAATCGCCATGATTTTGACATTAATTGGGGATTCATCAGGCGCGTCGGGGTAAAAACGCCCTTTATGCCCAACTGCAATTTCAGTTAAATCATTTTCATTCACATAAGCCATGATGCGGGTAGTTGGCTTATCAACGATTCGAGCAAGGATTAAGTTTGAATTGATCCAACGTCCCTTTTCTAATGCGTCTGCGATGCTGACAATATCACCTGCAAAAGGTGCGGTTATTTTTAATAATGCTTGTCGCGCTTTATAGCCCTGTATTTCCGCTTGTATTTCTGCCAATTGTTGTTGAAGCACATTGGAATGTTCTAAATAAACACGAGCACTCGCTTGAAGATTTAATTGCAATTTCAAAAGTGTTTCTTGGCGTTGCGCGACTTCTAAATCATATTGAATATCGGGTTCTTCTAAAACAAATAGCGTTTCACTCGCTTCTACAAATTGCCCTTGTTTGACATTAACTGCTTGAATGCGTGCAGACATTGGGGCGTAAATGTCGTGATGAACATAAGAACGATAAATTGCGGGAGCATCAATTGTTGTTTGCCAAGGAATCACTAATAGGGTAATGCCAACGCTTAATAATAATAAGGAAAATAAGGTATTTTGATTTAATCGCATATCTGCTCGCCTTGTTAGCCAATAACGCATTTCTTGATAGATTGGTCTCATAATAAACCAGATGATCTCTACTATCATCAAAAAAGTACCCAGTATCTTAAAAAAGAAAAAATAGACAATGAGTGCAATACCTAGAAATAATATCAGACGATAAAGCCAAGTGCCAAACGCATAAAGTAAAATAATACGATGTCGGTGTGGTGGAAAACGCTCTGGTAGCGGATCACCAAAAGCAAATATTTTTTCTCTTAACCACCAACGCCCAAGGGCAAAACTCCGTTCTTGAAGGTTATTAATTCCCATATAATCAGTGAGCATATAATAACCATCAAAACGCATGAAAGGGTTCATATTAACTAATAGAGTCATGCCCCAAGTGGCGACGGCGAGCATAAATACCGCACTGCGAAAAGGGCCATCGGGTAAAAAGTTCCATAATAAAGTTGCTATTATCGCTAAACCTAATTCTGCGATAATGCCAGCGGAATCTATCCAAAACCGTTGACGGCGTGAAGTTAATTTCCAAGCATCTGAAGCGTCTGTATAAAGTATTGGCCACATCACCATGAAAGCGACTCCCATTGTGGGTACTTTCAGCCCATAATATTTTGCGGTATAACCATGTCCAAATTCATGGATGGCTTTGGCAAATGAGAGGGCAATAATAAAGATTAAAATACCTGCGGGCGAGAAAAAGTAGGGGAAGGTGCTAAGAAATACTGAAATTTGGCGAGAAACCAGATAGATTCCTAAAAGGGCGCAAAAAGCTAAAATAATGGCAAAAGTGCGTGTAAAAATCAACCGTATAATAGGCAAAGTCGCGCTAAGAAAGCGATCCGGATGTACAAGTGGAATACGAAAAAACAAATAGTGGTGTAAAAGAAAGGTGCCGAGAGATTGTTTGGCTTTTTCGACTTGTTGAGTTAAACGCTTGATGGCTTCAGGGCCCTGAAGTTTTAATAACTGATGATCAGTCAAGAATTTGACTAAACGTTGTACGATGTTGGTAGAAATATGTAAACTGGTTTCTTGATTAACCTGTTCAATTAATTTTTCCACCGTTTGCATTTCCCAACGACGCAACATTTCAAATTCTAAACGACCAATATTAAAATAGCGATGTCGGATGGGATCATAAATAACCCAAGTCGGCGCACCTTCTATTGTGCGAGTACTGGGATAAAGATTTAAATTGGCGCGTAATGGGGGTAAGCGTTTTTCTTGAGATTGCTTAGATTGAATTTCTGGCATGAATTCATTAGAGTCTATGGCAAATGCCTCAGAATCAATTCTGAGGCTAAAAGCATAAGTCGGCTAAAGCCGACTAAACTAGGCAGGCAGGAAAGTGGAAAATTTCATTTGAGGCGAAAGTTTGTCTTTTAAAAACGGAAAACTCGAAACTTAAATCTCGAAAAGCGTTTATTCTAAGGCGATTCCTTAAAGGAATAGGAGCCTTAAACGCTCCTCTTCCAAAATTTGATACATCGCTGTATTTTCTGCGAGTTCAAGATCCTTCGATGCAGAAATATCCTTCTGATCTTGAATTTCTTCCTGCATGAGAAATATCTCATTTTTTAATTGCGTGCTTTCCGCATTTAATTGTATGTTTTCCGTTTTCAATTGTGAAATTTCTTTTCGCAACTGCGCCTTATCAATTCGGGCGCGTGAAATATCTGTTCTCAATCGTGAATTTTCTTCTTTTAAACGAAAAAAATTCTGTTCAGGTTTCTGAACTTGATGACGATGAATTTTTGGTAACACAGGTGTTTTAAGCATGACTGTATCCTTTAAGTGATTTTTTTTTTACAAAATTAAAAACTGTATACTTAAAGTATTAACCGTTTTTTTGAAATCGTCAAATTTTTTTAACAGTAAAAATAGTTTTGAATATGAATAATTTACAATTCCTCTGAATTTATATTTAATAAATATGTTTAAAATCAAATAGTTAAAATATAATTAAGGTAAATTATTTTCTGTTCTGCGTTGAATGAAAAAAAATGTTCCCAACAAAATTTTAGCCTCGAATTTTGAATCAGAATTTGAGAATTTGAGAATTTTCAGAATAGGAATGTGCATGAAATAACTTCTACAACGTTTCAAACCTGACACTCTCAGGCCGCCAGTTTTTTCGTGACCCAACAGACAGAAATGAGATAGGCGAAATTTATTTAAAAAACGGATTTCAAATCAAAGCGTTAAAATATCCGTTCTGGAGTCCAACGCTTCCGCTTTGGCGACTTAATACCACGGCTCCAAAGTTAATGTTGGATACCAAATCACAAAGCGGAAGCGTTGTACTCCAAATCACAAAGCGGAAGCGTTGTACTCCAAACCACAAAGCTAAAGCGTTGTACTCCAAATCACAAAGTTAATGTTGGATACCAAACCACAAAGTTAATGTTGGATACCAAAAAAAGCAACAAAGCTAAAGCGTTTTCGAGGTATTAGTTTTTTTTCAAAAAACTAATACCTCGAACTCCATTTGTATTTCAAGGCTGAGTAGTCACTTTTAAATATACTTCACTTCAAGAATTTCATACTCCTTCTTACCTTTCGGGGCTTGTACAACGGCTACATCGCCCTCTTCTTTGCCTATCAGAGCGCGAGCGATGGGCGAACTTATCGACACGAGATTCGCTTTAATGTCTGCTTCATCATCGCCAACAATTCGATAAGTCACTTCTTCTTCCGTTTCAACATTCATTAATTCCACTGTCGTGCCGAAAACCACTTTTCCACCAACATTGATTTTAGTGACATCAATAATTTCAGCCTGAGATAATTTGCCTTCCAGTTCAGCAATGCGTCCTTCAATAAAACTTTGTTGTTCACGCGCTGCATGATATTCGGCATTTTCCTTTAAATCACCAAGCGCACGCGCTTCAGCAATGGCTTGGATCACGTTAGGGCGTGCCACTGTTTTTAATTCATGTAATTCGTCGCGTAACTTTTCTGCGCCACGAGTTGTCATAAATGATTTTGTCATGTTTTACCTTGTAATTCTTTATGCAAATCTTGTAGTCGATTAACATCAGTTATATTATGTATTTTTAAAGCCAATAGGGTTGCCCTGGCACCAGCGATTGTTGTGGTATATGTCACCTGATGCTGTAGGGCTGTGCGACGAATAGCAAAAGAATCTGCTATTGCTTGTTTGCCTTCCGTCGTGTTGATGATAAGGCTGATTTCATCATTTTTTATCCTATCAACAATATTGGGGCGTGCGCCAGTCACTTTATTGACGATAGTGCAATTAATCCCCATCTGCTCTAGTATCACTGCTGTACCGCGAGTGGCCGATAGTTCAAAGCCCAAGGCCGCTAATTCTCTACCTATATCGACGGCTACCTGTTTATCTGCATCGCGAAGACTTAAAAAGGCTATACCAGAACGGGGTAAATCACAGCCCGCAGCCAATTGTGATTTGGCAAAAGCTTCACCAAAAGTACGACCCACTCCCATCACTTCACCCGTTGATTTCATTTCTGGACTGAGCAATGGATCAACACCCGCAAATTTGATAAAGGGAAAAACGGCCTCTTTAACGGAATAGTAACTGGGTTCGAGGTTTTTTGAAAACAGACTTAAACCTTGATCAGATTCTTGTGCAATCCCTTGTGCTGCTAAACTGCGCCCCACCATACAGCGGGCGGCAATTTGTGCCAAAGCAGCACCTGTTGCTTTAGAAACAAAGGGGACTGTGCGTGATGCGCGTGGGTTGACTTCTAAAATATAAATGCTTTGCTTTTGAATTGCAAATTGGGCATTGACTAATCCTATCACATTTAAAGCCATTGAGAGACGTGTCATTTGTTCGCGCAATTGATCTTGTATCATGGCTGATAAACCATAAGGCGGCAAGGAACAGGCTGAATCTCCAGAATGTATACCTGCCTGTTCAATATGTTCCATGATGCCCCCAATAATCACACGTTCACCATCACAGATTGCGTCCACATCCACCTCTATTGCATCATCTAAGAAATGATCTAATAGTACAGGTGAATCGTTAGAGACGGCGACTGCTTTACACATATAACTTTTTAACTCATTTTTGTTGTAAACGATTTCCATCGCTTGCCCACCCAGCACATAAGAGGGTCTCACTACCAATGGATAACCGATTTCTTCAGCGAGTCTTAAAGCGTCGTCAGTGTTGCGAGCAGTACGGTTAGGGGGTTGTCGTAAACCGAGTTGATGAATTAATTGTTGAAAGCGTTCACGATCTTCGGCTAAGTCGATAGAATCGGGGCTAGTCCCAATTATTGGCGCACCTGCTGCTTCTAAATCCCGCGCTAATTTTAAGGGTGTTTGTCCCCCATATTGAACGATAACGCCTTTAGGCTTCTCTAAGTCTATGATTTCTAAGACATCTTCTAAAGTCAATGATTCAAAATAGAGTCTGTCGGAGATGTCATAATCTGTAGAGACTGTTTCAGGGTTACAGTTGATCATGATTGTTTCATAACCCTCTTCGCGTAAAGCAAGGACAGCTTGTACACAACAATAATCAAATTCAATCCCTTGCCCAATGCGATTTGGTCCGCCGCCTAAGACGATAATTTTATCGCGTTGGCTGGGGCAAGCCTCACATTCTTCTTCATAAGTTGAATACATATAGGCGGTTGTTGCCGCAAATTCGGCAGCGCAGGAGTCAACACGCTTAAAGACAGGGCGAATATTCAATTTGTGACGTAATGCCCTGATGTTTTTTTCATCAACTTGAAATAATTGTGCTAATCGTCGATCTGAAAAACCTTTACGTTTTAAAGAACGAAGGCAGTCTGCATCTATCTTTTCTAAACAGCCAATACATAAAGCAGACTCTTCATCGACTAAATTCGCAATTTGGACAAGAAACCAGGGATCAATTGCGGTGAGTTTATGTACTTCCTCAATTGACCATCCAACGCGAAATGCGTCAGCGATAAACCATAAACGTTCTGGACCTGGCATTTGCAATTGACGGCGTAGCAGAGTAGTGACTTCATCAGAGTTTATCTCTAAATTGGCATCTAAACGTTCGTCTAACCCATTAACTCCCGTTTCTAAACCACGCAACGCCTTTTGTAATGATTCTTGGAAAGTGCGCCCTATTGCCATGACTTCACCAACAGATTTCATTTGTGTGGTGAGTAGAGGTTCCGTTTGTGGAAACTTTTCAAAGGCAAAACGGGGCACTTTCGTGACAACATAATCAATGGTTGGTTCAAACGAGGCTGGCGTTGCGCCGCCTGTGATTTCATTGTCGAGTTCATCTAAGGTATAACCAATTGCTAATTTAGCAGCCACTTTGGCGATTGGGAATCCCGTTGCTTTGGAGGCGAGGGCAGATGAGCGCGACACGCGCGGGTTCATCTCAATAACCATCATACGCCCATCATTGGGATTCATCGCAAATTGTACATTGGATCCGCCTGTATCAACCCCGATTTCGCGCAATACCGCTATTGAGGCATTACGCATGATTTGATATTCTTTATCGGTGAGCGTTTGAATGGGTGCGACGGTGATCGAGTCGCCAGTATGTACGCCCATTGGATCAACGTTTTCTATTGAACAGACGATAATGCAATTATCTTTATGATCGCGTACCACTTCCATTTCAAATTCTTTCCAGCCCAAAACAGATTCTTCAATTAATAATTCATTAATGGGAGAAAGTTCTAAACCCCGCTCACAAATAACCGTAAATTCTTCACGGTTATAGGCGATGCCGCCGCCACTACCGCCCAATGTAAAAGAGGGACGAATGACGACTGGAAAACCGATTTCATTTTGCGCCTCAAAAGCGTCCTCCATAGAACGGGCAATGAATGAATGGGGCATTTCTAAACCAATATTTTGCATGGCTTGGCGAAATTTTTCTCTATTTTCCGCTTTTTCAATTGCCTCAATAGAGGCACCGATCATTTCTACCCCAAATTGATCTAAAACCCCCTCACGCGCCAACTCAAGGGCACAGTTCAGGGCAGTTTGTCCACCCATTGTGGGTAATAGTGCATCTGGCTGTTCACGCTCAATAATTTTGGCAACCGTTTGCCATTGAATTGGCTCAATATAAGTTGCATCAGCCATTTCAGGATCAGTCATAATGGTTGCGGGATTAGAATTGACCAAAATGACGCGATATCCTTCTTCTCTTAACGCCTTACACGCTTGTGCGCCGGAATAATCAAATTCGCAGGCTTGTCCAATGACAATAGGTCCTGCGCCAATGATTAAAATGCTTTTTAAATCAGTACGTTTCATTTATTTTAGTGTCCATAATGTGTACGTTTTGGAGTTTAACGCTTTCGTTTTGAAATTGGAATACAACGCTTTCGCTTTGGAATAGTACTATAATAATGAGTACAACGGATTTTAGAAATAAACGGATTTTAATAAACGTTCTGTCACATTAACGCTATGAATTGATGACGAGGATAAAGTTTTTCTTCAAAAAACTTTAGCCTCGTCGATTTAATCCGTTTTTTTCTAAAATCCGTTGTACTACTCAGTGCGTCAGTTCTATACTATTAAATCGCCAAAGCTGAAGCATTCGAGGCTAAGAGTTTTTCTTTAAAAAGCTTTAGTCTCGAATGGACTCCAATAACAGACAAGCCAAAATATCCTCTTGATTCAAACCTTCATATTCTCCCAATATCTCAGTAACGCTCGCACCATGAGCTAATAAGCCAAGAATATATTGAACAGTCAACCTTGTACCTTGGATAATGGGTTTGCCTACCATCACTTTGGGATTAAGAACAATTCGTTCAAGTAATTGGTTATTGTCTATCTATAGCATAAGTTTTCTTTTGGCTATTAAAAGCATCTGCATCTGGAAAATATTTAGGTTCGTCAGGTTTAAACGCGCATGTTTCTAACATAATTCTGTCCTTTTTCAGGTTGATTAAGTACCGAATCATCAATTTTGAGGTTTAAGAAATCCGATTTGTAACTACTCAGGGCAACCACAAGGGATTGCCCCTACGTATAAATATTTTCGTCAGTCTTCATAAGAATCTGCTTGTAGGGGCAATCCTTTATGGTT
>JAGLHR010000638.1 GCA_023143415.1 Thiomargarita sp.
GCTAAAGCGTTGGACTCCAAAAAAATCTCCAAAGCTAAAGCATTCGAGAGTCGAGGTTAAAGTTTTTTTAAAGAAAAAACTTTAACCTCGACTTGAGTTTTTCTTCAAAAAACTCAAAGCTCGAATGGACTCCAAAAAACGTCCAAAGCTAAAGCGTTGGACTCCAATTAGAACTGATTTCGAGGCTATTAGCCTCGAAAATATATAGAAGTTTGCCATCTATCCATCATTGCTTATTGAAAAATGCCTACAAATCGGAATAATAATCATTTTTTGCACTTAGATAAACCTTTGCTATTAAGTTTAGTGCTATTATCTTCTCTTGGGTTAGTTGTTCTTTATAGTGCCAGTAGTCAAAACTTTGATCTGATTATGCGCCAGATTATGCGCATTTTAGCAGGATTTGTAATCATGTTAGGGCTTGCCCAAATTAATGTACAAAAGATTATACGTTGGGTACCTTGGTTGTACTTGATTGGTATTGTCTTGTTAGTATTGGTGCTTATTATTGGTGAGTCAAGTAAAGGTTCGCAACGTTGGATTAATCTGGGTTTATTTCGTTTTCAGCCTTCTGAACTGATGAAATTGGCTCTTCCTCTGATGGTGGCTTGGTATATTGCACATAAACCTGTACCACCCAGTTATGGACGTTTATTCTTGGCACTTATCATTATTGTTATTCCTGTCTTTTTAGTAGCTAAAGAACCTGATTTGGGAACTTCACTGTTGATTGCTTCATCAGGGTTGTTTGTGTTGCTTTTGTCGGGGATGAGTTGGCGTTTAATCTCTGGATTTTTCATAACAAGTATTTCGTGTTTGCCTGTGTTGTGGTATTTCATGCACGATTATCAACGTAGGCGGGTGTTGACACTTTTAAATCCAGAAACCGATCCTTTAGGGGCTGGGTATCATATTATTCAATCTAAGATTGCTATCGGTTCTGGTGGGTTTTATGGTAAGGGCTGGCTTAATGGTACTCAGTCGCAGTTGCAATTTTTGCCAGAGCGTACAACAGATTTTGTTTTTGCTGTCTATAGTGAAGAATTTGGTTTATTGGGTATATTGGTTTTACTTTGTATTTATTTTTTTGTGTTAACTCGTGGAATGTATATTGCAATGAGAGCACAAGATACTTTTGCTCGCCTTTTAGCAGGTAGTTTGATATTGACTTTTTTTGTATATATATTTGTTAATATAGGTATGGTGATAGGATTATTACCTGTTGTTGGATTGCCATTGCCACTGATTAGTTATGGGGGTACATCAATAGTGACTTTGATGGCTGGTTTTGGATTGATAATGGCAGTACATACCCATCGCCGTCTGTTGGAGCATTGAGTCATTTTTGAGTTTTTTTGAAGAAACTTTTCCCTTGTTTCCAAGCTCCAGCTTGGTTTTTTTTCAAACATTCAGGGAGGCTCTGCGTTCCGCGACGCAGCGCGTCGCAATAGGACGTTCCCACGCCAGCGCGCTCATCGTTAGTCACAACTTTTTAAGTATTTGATTTAAATGATTT
>JAGLHR010000639.1 GCA_023143415.1 Thiomargarita sp.
CCTATTTTAACTCTTAATTCGCATTGAGTAGTTACTAATCATTCATCATTCGAGGTTTCCGTTTTTTGGAAAAAAACGGAAACCTCGAAACCATTAACCATTCACCATTCACCATTCACCATTAAAAATTAATTATTTTCCACTTTGATCGTCGGGAATTTTGCAGTGTACTCCTTAGCCTGTAAAGAGAGTTTAGCCGAGACACGTCTTGCAATTTCTCGGTAAATTTGTGCGATACGCCCTTCTGGATCGACTTGAACGCTCGGATGACCTTCATCAGCATTTTTACGAATGCTAATATCTAAAGGCAAAGCACCAAGAAAATCGACGTCCTTTTCCTGCGCCATCCGCAAGCCACCGCCTTCACCAAAAATATGCTCTTCGTGACCGCATTTACTACAGATATATATGCTCATATTTTCTATCACACCGAGTATAGGCACACTGACTTTTTCAAACATTTTTAAGCCTTTAATGGCATCAATCAAGGCAATATCCTGGGGAGTAGTGATTATCACTGCACCACTCACAGGAATTTTTTGTGCTAAAGTCAGCTGAGTGTCGCCCGTGCCTGGGGGAAGATCAACAATCAGATAGTCAAGTTCATGCCAATTGGTGTCTTTGAGCAGTTGCTCAAGGGCTTGTGTCACCATTGGACCACGCCAGATCATGGGTGTCTCTTCTTCCACTAAATAACCGATGGACATGGATTGGATACCATAATTCTTCACCGGTTCAAGGGTTTTACCATCTTTGGATTCAGGTTGTTGCGATATGCCAAGCATACGGGGTTGACTCGGTCCGTACATGTCCGCATCTAATATGCCAACATTGGCTCCTTCAGCGGAAAGGGCTAAAGCCAAGTTAATGGCAGTGGTGGATTTACCAACGCCACCTTTACCTGATGCAACGGCAACGATGTTTTTAACCCCTTTTATGGGATCAACCCCTTTTTGAACGGCATGGGCGACAATTTTATTGCTGATGTTGACATTAACCATGCTAACGCCATCGACTGTGCCAATTTTGGCTTTTATCTGTTGGCTTAATGTGTCATTATAGCCCTGACTTGGAAAACCAAGGGTAATATCCACAGTAACTGTGGTGTTTTCAATCTGAATGTTTTTTACCGCTTTTGCAGATATTAAGTCTTTTTGCAAGTAGGGATCAATGTATTGTTTAAGAACCGTTTCAATTTGTTGCTGTGAAATATCAGCCATAATCTGATTTCCTTAATTTGATGTTCTGTTTAATATTAAAAAACTTCCAAATCTAAAGGTTTGGACTCCAAAAAACTTCCAAATCTAAAGGTTTGAACTCCAAAAAACTTCCAAATCTAAAGGTTTGGACTCCAAAAAATGCCCAAAGCTGAAGCGTTGGATTCCATTATTTTCGCACTATAAGTATAATACTGATAAGAAATATAAATAGGGATTTTTTGAATAAGATTCAACGTGACATTTTCACGTTGTCTTCAGTTTCCATTGAGATAAAATGATGAAAAATGCTGACATGACACATAAATTGATTGCTCTCGCAAA
Source organism: Thiomargarita sp. (assembly GCA_023143415.1). Taxonomy (GTDB): domain Bacteria; phylum Pseudomonadota; class Gammaproteobacteria; order Beggiatoales; family Beggiatoaceae; genus QNES01. Next base: position 1,542 of record JAGLHR010000639.1, read on the forward strand.
GTTTTTGCTTAAAAAAGATATACCAATTCATGCGTATTTAACAGAATTGACTTGGTTGCTATTTTTAAAAATAGCCCCCTTTTTAGGAGAGACAATACCTGCCCATTTGAATTGGGATAGTTTAATCAGCAAGCAGGGTAAAGAACAATATGAGCATTATAAAAAAATTCTTAAAGAGTTGGAGCAACATGCTACCCCTCACATTGCTGGTTTATATACTTATGCCGACACTGCTTTTAAAAATCCTGAACAGTTAGCACAGGTTATTACTACAATTGCTGCTGTTAATGTGCCCATTGATGAACAACTTGGGGATGTTTTCGAGATTTTACTGGAAAAATGTCGTTATGAAGACGCAGCGCGTCTCTACATGGCACCACGTTCATTGACTGATTTGATGGTCATTTTAACCCAACCAAAATTAGGGGAATTGATTCAAGATCCGTTGGCGGGTACCGCAAGTTTTGTTATTGCAGCCGATCAATATATTCAAGTCACGAGCGATGAGGAATTGGACAAAAAAAATAGTCATCCCCCTTTTATCGCTATAGAACCCGATTTGGTACAGCAACGTTTGGCATTAATGAATTGTCTATTACATCAAATTGATCATCCACAACATGTTCGATGGGGCGATAGTTTACTCTCCAATTTGCAAACTTGGCCTCAAGCCGATGTCATATTAAGTATGCTGCTTTTCGCGAGTGAATCCAATGAGAAAAATCACGAATCCTCTTTAGCCTTATTGCAACATATTTACTTGACACTTAAACCAGGGGGACGGGCAGCGATAATCGTACCTGATGAAATATTAAAAGCGCGGGGAGAGGCAAAAAAAATACGCACGACTTTGCTTGATACCTGCGTACTGCATACCGTACTACGGCTGCCTAATGGTCTTTTTTACCCACATAAGATCAATGCACATCTGCTTTTTTTTAAAAAAGGCGAAAGGACAAAAAACGTTTGGTTTTACGATTTACGGACTCACAATGTTGTTTTTGGGCAACTTCTCCATTTAACGCGAGAACATTTGAAAGCATTTGAAAATGTTTATGGTGATGATCCCAATGGACAATCTCCACGCAATGATGAAGGTGAAAAAGGACGTTGGCGGTGTTTTAATCGTGATGCTTTGGCAAAGCAGAATAATAGATTTGATTTATGTTGGTTACAGGAGATTGAAACGGAGAAAAATCATTTTGTGACAGAGAAGACTAGAAAAGTTTTAAGTCAGACTATGGCAGAGTTAGAAACTATCACAGAGATTTTGCGCGATGATCAGTAATTAGTTTTTATCTTGGTTCGCCCTGTAATGATATTTATTATGAACAGGGCGACCATTTTCAGTTAATTTCACCGTCTTTTAACTCCTCTAGCCCCTTTAAAGTTTCCACCTCTAGCCCCTTTGAGTTTAGCACCACGCAAATTAGCCCCTTTAAATTTTGCACCACGTAAATTAGCCCCTCTAAAATCTGCACCACGCAAGTTAGCACCACGTAAATTCGCACCACGTAAATTCGCACGATTGAATCGAGCAGAAGCTAAATTAGCTCGGCGCAAATCCGCGCGACTTAAATTCGCCCCTCGAAAATCCGCGCTACGCAAATTGGCTCCCCGTAATCTCGCTCTTGACAAATTGGCGCCCCGTAATCTCGCTCGCGTCAATCTCACACCATTGAGTTGAGCCTTACTTAAATTACATCGATTACATTTTTTAGTTTTTTTGAGCTTTTTGACATGATTCCTATTAGCAGCATAAGTCTTATGACTCAAAAAACCGATCATTATGGGTATCATCACTATTATAAATATTTTTTTTATCAGTTTTTTATTCATAAAGTTTTTCCTGTTATTAAAGATACGAATTAAGCATTTAAATTGGTGTCCAACGCTTCAGCTCTTGCAATTTGGAGTCCAAAAAACACCCAAAGCTAAAGCGTT
>JAGLHR010000064.1 GCA_023143415.1 Thiomargarita sp.
ACTTGAACCTCGAATTGAGTTTTTTGAAAACAAAACTCAAACCTCGAATGCCCCTACAACATTTCAGCCTAAAGTTTTTCATCAAAAAACTTTAGGCTGAAATATTCTTATTAATACGGACGAAAATATTCTGATGTAGGGGCAATCCCTTGTGGTTGCGTCAATGCCATTAAGTTAAGGGCAGACACACAGGTCTGCCCCTACAAACCCCGCGTATTCTATGGTTGTAGGGGCGAACCTGCGTGTTCGCCCTGGCTTAACTTCTGAATAGTCATACTAAAATAATGTTATTATAAATCAAACAGAAAAAGTTGTCAATGGGTAAAATTGGCTAAATCGTTTTTTAAATTGGCTAAACAGTTTGTTTTTTTTTGTGAAATCAATCGCTTAGAGTAAAAATACTGTAAATATTTTTTCAGAAAAAATCAGAACTTAATATATTCATAATTAATCATATTATGATATAATAATGATTTCTGAAGTTCATAATATGATAAATCATGTTAGTGAATTAATAATTAATAATTAAAAATGAAAACATTCAATAAGAGTTTGTTCAACCTATTGCTACTATTCAGCTTGTTTGCGGCGACTATAAATAGTTTTGCGGCTAATATTAATGTGTCAACTGATCGCAATCCCGTGCGATTGAACGAATCGTTTCGTATTGTTTTTGAAACGGAGGGCAGCATCAGTGGCAATCCTGATTTTAGCCATCTTCAAACTGATTTTGATATTCTTAATCAAAGTCAGAATAGCCAAATTAATATTATTAATGGTCAACAGCGCAGTATAAAAAAATGGGTATTGACTGTGATGGCAAAACGAACAGGTCATTTAGTCATTCCGTCAATTGATTTTGGTCAGGAACGTACTGCACCAAGTAGTATTACTGTGCAAGAAGTACAGCAAACTGGACAAGCCGAGAGTAATCTTTTTTTAGAAGTTGAGGTTGATCCAAAGAATCCTTATGTTCAATCTGAGGTGATTTATACGGTGCGTCTGCTTTTTGCGATCAATATCAAAAATGCGAGTTTGACTGATCCGAAATTTAAGGATGGGGAAGGGATTGTCGAAAAATTGGGTGAGGATGTTCAGTATAAAACGCAACGCGATGGCAAACATTTTATGGTTCTTGAAAGAAAATACGCCATTTTTCCGCAAGAAAGTGGCGATTTGATTCTTGAGCCTGTGATGTTAGAAGCACAGATTTCTAAGGGCAGACGTTCTCATTCGCTCTTTGATGATTTTTTTGATACGCAAGCGTATATTAAACGTTCTCGATCAAAATCTATCACGCTTAAAGTGAAACCGATTCCAGCTTCTTTTAAAGGAAGAGTTTGGTTACCGGCTAAACATTTGAAATTACAGGAGAATTGGTCAGAAACCCCGCAGCTTTTTAAAGCGGGTGAACCTGCGACTCGCACATTAACTCTTTTGGCAGAGGGATTGACGGCAGGGCAATTGCCCGAATTGAGTCTTTTTCCTAAAACTTCTCTTTCAAAGGCGTTAAAACAATATCCTGATAAGGCAAAACTTGATGAGCAGGGAACAAGTGAAGGTATTATCAGTCGCCGTGAGGAAAAAGTGGCTATAATTCCTTCTGAAGGGGGAAGTTATACTCTCCCTGCGATTGAAGTTCCTTGGTGGAATACTAAAACCCATCGAATCGAAATCGCCAGTTTACCCGCTCGCACGATTGAAGTAGAATCTGCGATTGAAGTAGAATCTGCTGATATACAACCTGCTGATAATGTTGCATCGCCGCCGATACCTGTGCAAGATAAGATAGAGAGTGCCGATCCGATAAAAAGGCCACCAGAAGTCGTCACAAATTATGGGAATTGGCTTAATCTCATTCTCGCACTGGGTTGGCTCGGCACTGTTATTGCGTGGTGGTTGACGAATAGGCGTACAACTCCTAAGCCTGTTCAAAATACGCCGAATGATAAGACGGCTATTAAAAGGCTGAAACTGGCTTGTCAGAGCGATGATGTAAAAGGAGCTAAAGAAGCACTTATTATTTGGGCTAAAGTGCATTGGCAAAGTCATAATAATTTGAAAGAAATCAATAGTTTGGGAGAAATTTGTCAGCATTGCGGCGATAAGCCCTTGCAGACAGAAATCCAAATTTTAAATCAATTGTTGTATAGTCAAAAGACGGAAATTTGGCAAGGTAGCCGATTATGGGAGGTGTTTAAAACGTATAAATTGCCTTCGGAAAATAGAGTGGTGGTGGAAGGTTTGGTGCCTTTGTATCAGCGTGGTAGGTAGTACAACGGATTGACGGAATAAACGGATTTAAAAATGTTGTATAGGATATTTTTTATTGTTAGAATCAGAATTTTCAGAATTGAAGAATTAACAGAATTTAAAACTTTTTATTTGATGTTCAAGTTTTATATCAATGAAAATTCACTTTATTTTTAATTCTGAAAATTCTCAAATTCTGAAAATTCTGATTCTAATAATTGAAAGTGATTTAAATCAATGGTTTATAAAAAATGCCCTGTACAAAGAAGTTTATTTAAAAATTTAACTTTCAATTCTAAAAACGGATTAATTTAGTGATAAATCGCGAAAAACGACTTTTACGCATTATGCTATTTATCTTTATAGCTTATATGTTGCCATTTCAAATCGCACCTGTAACATATCATTATTATAGCGATTATAGAGAATCTATTGATCGTTTGCATCACAATATTGAGCGTTATACAACGCTTGGGCGGCGTGCAGAATATTGGAAAACCGATAATCAACGTGCGAAAAAAGAACACGAAGAAATTGAAGCGGGTTTGCTTTCTGGCAAGACTCGCGAATTAATGGGTGCGAATTTGCAAAGTTTGGTGAGAAAACTGGCTAAAAATAAGGGCATCACGTCTAAATCATTGGATCCCCCAGATACGTCATTTAGTACGGGCGAATGGGTATTAGTGATTCAATCCATGCAATTAGAAGCCAGTTCAAGAACGCTTATGGCTTTTTTAAAGGCGATCAATGAAAATAAAGTGAATCTTGAAATAGTCAGTTTGGATATACGCAGTTATCGCAAAAAATTAACAGGAACGATAAAAATCACTGCATTTAGTCATCTCGCCAGTGAATGATGAATGGTTAATGGTGAATTATGAATGGTTTCAAGGCTAAAGTTTTTTTAAAGAAAAAACTTTAGCCTTGAATTATGAATGATTTAACCATTTACCATTAGAGAAATTTACCATTAGAGAAATTTACCATTAGAGAAATTCACCATTAACAATTATGAAAGCACTTAACTTACCCCTATTTACCCAATTATTATCTAAAAAAAATATTGCCCCTATCGAAAAATTTTCAGAGGATAAACCCTGTTTAATGTTTTCAATTTTGCCTGATATTGAAGAACGGGCAAAAATCCGCTTTATATTAGGATTGCCAACTCTCATTTTTAAGCAAGGGCAAGAAGAAGATGTTGCGCGATTGATAAAACATTGGCGTGCCAAATTATCACCCGAATTAGATGGTGCAGATAATGCTGATGGTATTGAGCAGTTAGATAATGAGTATCTCAAAGATATAGCGTCTGATGCACCTATTATTCGTATGGTTAATCACCTCATGGAACGGGCATTAGATTTAAACGCCAGTGATATTCACTTTGAGCCTGAAGAAAAATATTTAAAAGTGCGTTGTCGCGTTGACGGCGTGATGGTTAATATTGAAGATTTACCTGCTTCTGTGATTGCAGCCGTTTCTTCTCGCGTTAAATTAATGGCTCGTTTAGATATTGGTGAAAAACGTTTGCCACAAGATGGGCGGATTCAATATAAAATGGGAGAACGTGCCCTTGATATGCGCGTATCCACATTACCAGGTGTACATGGGGAATCTATCGTTTTGCGTATTTTGGATCGGGGCGATATTCAAGTGAATTTAAGCGATTTGGGTATGCCAGCCGATGTACTCAAAGATTATTCGCGAATTATTCAGCAACCTCATGGTATAATCTTAGTCACTGGTCCGACAGGTAGTGGAAAAACAACCAGTTTATATGCGACTTTGGACAAAATTAATACGGGGCAACAGAAAACCATCACGGTTGAAGATCCAGTAGAATATCAGTTAGAAGGGATTACCCAAATTCATGTGAATGCCAAAATCGGTCTTGATTTTTCGGCAGGATTACGTTCAATTGTGCGACAGGATCCTGATATTATCATGGTTGGAGAAATTCGTGATAAAGAAACGGCTGAAATTGCTATTGAATCTGCCCTGACAGGACATTTGGTATTTTCTACTTTGCACACTAACGATGCGGCGGCTGCCATTACTCGTTTACAAGATATGGGTATTGATTCTTATTTGATCAGTTCCAGTGTGATTGCAATAATGGCGCAACGTTTAGTCCGTAAAATTTGTGAAAAATGTGTTGAAGAGGTGTTATTGAGCGATGAGGAAATTGATTTATTAGGCATCAATTCTGAAGCGCATTATAAGATTAAACGTGGAAAAGGCTGTAATCAATGTGCTAATACAGGTTATCGGGGACGAGTCGGGTTGTATGAATTACTCCTCGTTTCTGATAAAATTCGTCATGTAATTGGTAATGGCGGAGACGCTAACCAAATTCGTCAGCAAGCGATTGATGAAGGTACACGAACGTTACGAAAAGATGCGTTGGAAAAACTTTATCAGGGTATCACGACACCAGAAGAAATTGTGCGTGTGACGCGGGCTAATTAGGGCGTAAATCACTAATTAAGGAGTCCAACGCTTCAGCTTTGGGCGTTTGGAGTCCAACGCTTCAGCTTTGGGCGTTTTTGGAGTCCAAACCTTCAGATTTGGGCGTTTTTGGAGTCCATTCAAATGCTTCATGCTCTCTCAATAAAGGAACATTTATGAAAAAACAAACCGTTCTACTCAGTACTATTTTATTGTCATTATGGATGACAAATGCGTTAGCAGATTTAAATGAAGGTTTAATTGGATATTGGCCATTTAATGGCAACGCCGATGATGAAAGTGGTCATGGGAATCATGGGAGTATAAATGGAGCAATCCCAACAATTGACAGGTTCGGCGTTCTAAAAAGTGCCTATAGTTTTGATGGCGTGGATGATCGTATCGTTATACCGAGCAGCAACTCCTTGAACCCTGTCGATCAACTCACCATTGCTTTTTGGCTCAACACCAATAGTATTACGAAGGACTTGCCAACACCAATTCTTCACAAAGGGGGAAGCAAAAATGGCGAGTTCAGCAACCGAGAATATTCGGTTTGGTTGGATAAACGGCTTTTTCATCTCGCATCAGCAGGCAATAATTCTGATCAACATACACTCAACAGCACTGATAATGTCGTTGAATTGGGAAAATGGATTTTTTTTACTGCGGTTATAAACAGGCGCAATCACTTAATGAAAATCTATCTCAATGGGCAGTTTGATGTCTCAAAAGAAGATGATTATTATTCCTTCAATAATAACGGTTTTAGCCTAAATTTTGGCGGAAGGGGTGAAGGAGCCAGTTTTGCCGCTTTTGATGGTGTACTTGATGATATCCGTATTTATAATCGGGCACTGGCGGAAAGTGAGATTAATGCCTTGTTTTACGAAGCAAGTTCAGGTGTTCCGAGTACTCCAACTATACCGAGTACCGTACCGAGTACCGTAGATGCCACTTCTTATGAAGCAGGAAGACAGGCTTGTATAAACAATCCTTCATCATGTGGTATTTCAGCAGGAAGTTGTGATTCAAGCATAGCGGCGACTTATTTACCAGAAGAACATATTCTCCGTATTCCCGCTATTGAAGTACCTGGACCTTTTTTAGATATGCAGCTTTATAAAGCGGATATGGAATTGAAGCCGTCTGATGCCCCTTATGGATTTCATTTTGAAGTAAAAACACTTGAGCAACTGCCATAATCGTTAATATTTCGAGTAGCGGAAACCAAGTTTCTTGGGGAAACTTGGTTTTGTTTAAATAACTGATGTGACGCAGGGTGCTTCTCAATTCTAAATTCCACCGATTTCATC
>JAGLHR010000640.1 GCA_023143415.1 Thiomargarita sp.
ATCCTTTATGGTTGCCCTGAGTACGCTGATAAGTGTCCAGATGTTAGAGGTGTGTTAGCATCAATTATTCGACTCTATTCTATTTTTGAGATATATATTGAAGTTTTCGTTTTTTGAAAGAAAACCTCTTCGAGGCGAAAGTTTTTTTAAAGAAAAAACTTTCGCCTCGAAAATTGTTCTTATTAATGCGAAAAGTTTTTATAACACTTTAACCTCGAAAGGAGTTTAAACGATGCGACTTACCTTTTTGTTATTAACATTGGTTTTAGGAACGATTGCATTTCCTTCCACCTACGCTGAGACTTCGGTTGAAAAAATTGATATTAATTCAGCCTCTGTGGAAATTTTGGACAGAGAACTTAATGGAATCGGACCAAAAAAAGCGGCTGCCATTGTTGAGTACCGCGAACAAAACGGTCCCTTTAAATCTATTGAAGACATTCAAAAGGTCTATGGAATAGGAGAAAAGACCTTTGAAAGAAATCGGGATAAGATCATTGCGATCCAACCAAAAGATTCCTCAACACCAGAAAAACCCGCTGAGGCATCTCCAACCGAGAGCAAAACAGAAGAGGTTCCTGCTGAAGACAAAAATGCCAAATAGCATAACGCCCATACTGAAACCCTTGGCGAACAATCAGGAATTGGTTGCAAAAGGGTAAAATCTTAAAGCATTCTTTCCAAAAACCACCTTAAAGCCTCAAGTTCTTTGACTTGGGGCTTTTTTTTATGAGAAAAATGGGATCGCGGTTTTAGTTTTTCTTCAAAAAACTAAAATCTCGAATTCAAAATGGTCAATTGAAGTCTTAGCAAAATAAGTTCAATATTTTAAATTGAATTATGATTTCACAATTTATTTTAGCGAGCGTCGCATCAATGCCATTAAGCCAGGGCGAACACGCAGGATTCGAGGCTAACGTTTTTCTTCAAAAAACGTTATCTTAAATTCTGATTCTAACAATGGAAAGTGATTTAAATCAATGAATTATAAAAAAATGTTCTGTACAAAGGTTTTTCTTCAAAAAACTTAAACCTCGAAAACATAAAAGGTTTTAAATTCTGTTAATTCTATTCGAGGCTAAAGTTTTTTGAAGAAAAACTTTAGCCTCGAATATTCTGAAAATTCTGATTCTAACCATGGAAAGTGATTTAAATCAATAATTTATAAAAAAATGTCCTGTACAAAGAGGCAATAGACAAAAATGTTGAGTGATGGATGGCAAGAATTTACTTAGACTAAACAAAATGGTCAATTGACACTAAACAAAATGGTCAAGTCATGATAATCAATTTTGTTTATCTTGATGAAATGAGATCATTTTTTTCAAAAAAAGCGTTATTTTTCAATATCTAACAATGGACTAAACATTTTGGATAATTGTCATCTGAATTTTTTCAGGTAGAATGGCATCAACTTAAATTTTTTTGTAACAGCCTTGAAATAAATTGCAAGGCTGAAAGCATTCAAGGCTAAAGTTTTTCTTTAAAAAAACTTTAGCCTCGAAACCACTGTCGATCAAGAAGTTTGGAAAATTTTTGGGCAGATACGAATGACAAAAATTATGAATTGTCAATTAGTTGCAAGGATTGTAAAAAAGTTTATCGCAAACCATTAGTCTTTGTGGCACCACCTTTGCCGATTGAGAATAATTTTAAGGTACTCAGTGCCTTATCATTAGATGAGGATAAAAATTGGCGTTTGGAAATTTGGCGACAATTAGATAAGATGCCAGCCCAAACGTGATGCTTTTCAACAGCATTTGAAATGGGATGATTTTTGAGACTAAACCTGACAGGTTTTTAAAACCTGTCAGGTTTGGCTTACTGATTTCAAACAAGCAAGAATGAACAAAATTATTATGGAAAACCTTAATCATCCAAAATCCCGTCTCTTAATTTCAGAGAGCGATTTAGGATTAACCGGCATACCCTCCAAAAATATTGATAATGTATGCCTTGCGCTTACCTTATTATTGAAAAAAAATCCTTTCGAGGCTAAAGTTTTTTAAAGAAAAACTTTAGCCTCGAAAAGTATTTACGGCTAATTCTCCAGAAGAAGCACTTGCAGTACTCGGTTTCACGAGCAACGTGCCTAAAAAAACGGGCAAATGGGCAGCAGCAGCCAAACGTTTATCAAAACAAAATACCCTAAGTCAGGAGGCTGGAAAAGAACTGCAAAAAGCCATCAGAGATTTTCGTGAAACCTTTGCAATAGGAGACACTTTGAACGAACAAGAGACATGAAAAAGAAATTTTTATTAGATACCTGTAGTTTAAGTGCCTCAAACAGCCAAGTGCTAACCATCATATACGAACTGTCTCAAAGTTATCCTCATTAGACGACAGTGATGAACTCTATATTTCACTGATCAGTATTTATGAAATGGAGTACGGTGCGAGGCATATCAGAGATAAATATCCTGAGATGGCATTGGAGATGAAATTAGCTATCCAATCGATCAAAGATGAATTTCTCATTTTAAATCTAACCGATGAAGGTGCAATAATTTTTGCCGATATTAAAGAACAATATCAAACCAAAAAAGGTGTGGGAAAGAAAGCACTGATAAGGCATAACGTTGATTTGATGATTGTTGCTACTGCTATTGAAGCTGGGGCTATTTTAGTGACTAACGACACTAAGGATCAAATACCTGAAATCATTCAAAGTTTCCGTAATGACTTTGATTGGGAAGACTGGACAAAATGATGACTGTTGCCTTTTTCTCGTTCCCTTCGAGGCTAACGTTTTTTTCTTTGAAAACTGATGTTACGCAAAACGATTCTATTCGAGCTTAGAAATCC
>JAGLHR010000641.1 GCA_023143415.1 Thiomargarita sp.
CTAAATTCCACCGATTTCATCGGTGGCTATTCATGTTTAACCCCTTCAGGGTTGAAACTAACCCCAACGCGGTGAAATCTGAATAGCCACCGATGAAATCGGTGGAACTTGGAAAAACATTGCGTAACATCAGTTAAGAAAAACCTTTTCAATCTTGCCCAATCCCATTCTCATCACCCACATTTCAGAACAAAAAATTTTGACATGTCACTCATAAAATCACTATTAAGAATTATTTTAGGAACCCTCATTGCGATTCCATTGTTATTATATCCATTCTTATACTTCATGCAGGATAAATTAATTTTTATGCCACGTAAAATGGATAATCACTTTTTGAACTGGATAAGGAAAGAATACCCTGATGCTGAAGTCAACATAAAAACGCCAGATAATGTCACGCTACATGGTTGGTATCTGAGAAACGAAAAACCGTCGCCCTTATTAATTTATTTCGGTGGAAATGCGGAAGAAGTGTCGGGATTGATCATGGATATTAACTATTTCAAAGGATGGTCATTACTATTAGTCAATTATCGGGGATATGGCTTGAGTGAAGGGAAACCGAGTGAAAAGAATCTCCTCAATGATGCCGTTTTGCTTTATGATACGTTTTCCAAAAGGGCGGAAGTCAGCCATATTGTTGCTTATGGTCGTAGTTTAGGAACCGGTATCGCAGTTCACTTAGCCTCACAAAGACCCTTAAAAGGGCTTATTCTCGTTTCACCTTACGATAGTATTAGAAGCGTTGCACAAAAAGTTTATCCTTATGTGCCGGTTTCACTACTCTTAAAACACCATTTTGATGCGATGAAATATGCCCCTTCAATCAAAATTCCCATGTTAGCCTTGATTGCAGAAAAAGATGAAATTATTTCTCCCTCACATTCTTTAGCGTTAATTAACGCTTGGGGTGGTCACACTTCTCAACTGATGATTCCAAATATGGGTCACAATAATATTACGATGGGGCAAGGTTATTGGAATAGCATCATTGGGTTTTTAAAACAATTGAAAACGGAATTTTAGAAATCCAATTTTTTGAAAAAATCGGATTTCTTAAACCTCGTTTAGAGCGGAGAAATCCGATTTTTTGAAAAAATCGGATTTCTTAAAAACCTCGTTTAGAGCGGAGAAATCCGATTTTTGAAAAAATCGGATTTCTTAAACCTCTATCGTATTTTTTGAATTGTAATATTAGAATATATTAATGTTATAATGTTAAAATATAAGCACAAATTGGATAACACAAGCTATTTTTTTCATTATATGAAAATAATAATGCTTATCACCCTTTATTTACGTGCAAGTATAAACGATAATGTCGCTTATTTATTTTATAAAATCCAACCCTAAAAAGCGGATTATATCAGTATATTTCATTGTCTTTTATATTATATTCTATATAAATCAATTAAACAAGTCATTATATGGTAATATTACTTTAAATTTAAAGTATATTCAATGAGTTAAATATATTATATTCATAATAAAGCAGTGAAATTGCGCAAGCGATTTAAGACGTTTTTAATATTCTTTTAAAATGATGATAGTATATATTTTACTTAATTTGCAAATTGAACGTGAACATGCGATCCCAACTTTACCTTCTAGCAAGTCGGTTGTTTAATCAACCAACCGCAGAGCATTTAGCTGTTTTGCAGCATTTAATGACTGAATTATTGCAGACAACCTCCTCAGAGGTTCCTTGGCGGGAAACGCTGATTGCGCTAAAACCGCAACTCAAGTATGAGGAGAACAGGGAAACTGAATATAGTCGATTGTTTATATTAGCTTTTCCTAATACAACAGTGCAACCCTTTGGATCGTACTGGTTAGAAAATGATCAATGCCTTATGGGACGTTCTACTTTAGAAGTCAAAAAGATGATGGCAGAACATGGTATTGAAATAGCAGAAGATACAGGTTTGCTGCCTGATCATATTGTCTCTGAACTAGAATTTATGGCACTACTCGCCAGCCAAGACAATGAAAAAGCATTGCAAACACAACAGCAACTGTTGGAACAACATTTGGCTCTCTGGATTCCGCGATTTATAGCTGCCCTACGCGCAGCCAATCCGGCTTCTTATTATCAGTTAGCCGCCGATTTTCTTGAACAACTCATTGAATCTGAAATAAGGAGTATTAAATAAATGAGTACCCATAATAACTTTGACCCCTCTCGTCGCGCATTTTTAGGTGCAACGGTAGGGGGGACTGCGTTGAGTATCGCAGGACTTCCTAGCCAAGCTTTGGCGAGAATCAACGCGCCTCACCCTCACGAAAAATTGAAGGAAACCACAGAAGTCTTTGGTTTCTGCGATATGTGCTACTGGGGTTGCGGTTTGAAAATTCGCTCTCGTAATGGACTGGCAATGAAAATTGAGGGCAATCCAGAACACCCTAATAACTGGGGTGTTGTTTGTGCCAAGGGCAACTCTGGCATAATGGTCGCTTACGCCCCCAATCGTCTCAAATACCCCATGAAGCGCGTGGGTGAACGGGGTGCGGGTGAATGGAAACGCATATCTTGGGACGAGGCATTAGATACCGTTGCCAAAGAACTAAAAAAGATCAAGGAAAAATATGGCCCTCAAGCACTGGCTATGATTGGTCATGGTACATGGGAAAAACCCTATCACCGCCTTGCCCATGCTTTCGGCACGCCTAATACAACCAGTCCTGTTTTTGGACTTTGTTGTGGACCGCGTGGTTTATCTAATGCGGTAGTGACAGGACGCAACCTAACAGGTAATGAAACCATCGATCTGGAAAACTGTAAATACTTCCTGATGATGGGGCGTAATATCACAGAATCCTTACATAATGGTGAAACATTAGGCTGGCTCAATGGCGTTGCCAATGGCGCAAAAGTGGTTTATTTTGATCCGCGCTATACGATTACTGCCTCTAAAGCGGATGAATATTATGCGATCCGCCCGCTCACTGATCACGCTTTCTTATTGGCGATGATTCATGTCGTTGTCAACGAAGCACTTTATGACAAAAAGTTTGTTGCTGAACAAACGGTTGGCTTTGAAGAACTCAAACAACGCGTCCAAAAATACACACCAGAATGGGCGGCTTCTATCACAGACGTACCTGCCGATATTATTCCGCGCATTGCACGAGAAATGGCAGCCAAAGCCCCATCAGTATTTGTTTATGCACCGCGCCGTCTGACCCGTTCTGCGAATGACTTGGGAACCGGCTTATCCATCACCATTCTTAACACCCTATTTGGTGTCTGGGATCGCAAAGGGGGTATTTTTAGTTCTATTAAATTTGAAGTCCCTGAAATTGATTTACCCAAGTTTGAACATGCCCATATTGCGAAACGTATTGAAACCGGCGGTGATTTTGACTATTCTGGCGATGTGCCACAGGCACATTTTGTTGATGAACAGGGTAAAATTCAGCGGGCTGATGGGGCAGGCGTTATGGGACGTTGGCCTCTTGCCAATGCCCAATACGGCTTGACCAATGAAATGTGGAAAGCGATGGCTGAACAAAAACCTTATCCCGTTAAGATGCTGATTACGGCAGGCGGTAATGGTTTTCTGAACAGCACGGACTACAAGACAATTCGTCAAGCATTGATGAATCTTGATTTCTATGTTGCTGCTGATGTGATTCCCAATGAGATGAACATGTACGCCGATATCATCTTACCAGAAGCGAGCTATTTGGAACGTTACGACGATCTGCAAATCGGGGGGGGCAAAGAAGGCTATGTTGCTGTGCGAATGCCCGCAATGAAACCATTGCATGATACCCGCGATGCGTGGACAATTTGTAAGCAAATTGCGGATCGCGCTGATTTGGGACAATATTTCCCCCATGATTCCATCAAGGAATTAATTGAAGAACGACTGAAAAAAGCCGGGCACTCGTTGGCTGAAATAGAAAAGAAAGGCATTCTCAAAGTCCCTGCTGATCCCAAAGAAAATTTTAGGGGTGAACAGGGTATTCCTTCTGTATTCCCAACCCCCAGCGGCAAGGCAGAACTGGTTCCATCAATACTCAAAATGATGAAGTTTGATGATACACTGGACTATGTCGAACAAGTGCGCCCCGATGAGGACGAATTTCACTTTACCTTTGCTCGTATCGGTTTCCATACCCACGCCCGTACTCAAGATAATATCTGGACGGCTGAGTTTATGCCAGAGAATCTGTTATGGATACATCCAGATGCGGCGAATAAACGTGGCATTAAGGATGGGGATTTGGTTAAAGTCACCGTGCGTGATGGTCGTAGCGAACAAATTAAGGTGAAGGTGACACTGCGTATCCGCAAAGACACTGTGTTTATGGTGCATGGTTATGGACATTTTGACAAACGCATGACAACCGCCTACAAGAAAGGTGCGTCAGATTCTAATTTAGCTTCTTATGCACAAGACCCTCGTGTTGGTTCCATAAGCATGGGCCAATCTCTTGTCAAGGTTGAAAAGGTATAAGGAGGAATAAAAATGACTAAAAAGTATGTCATGCTTGCCGATACGACACGCTGTATTAACTGCAAAGCCTGTGTTGTGGCTTGTCGCGCTGAATGGGGAACCCCAATGGGGCATTCCCGTGATTGGGTAAAAGAAGTAGAATTTGTTGAAGAGGGTAAACCTCAAGTCATGTTATTCCCTGGTCGTTGTCAGCATTGTGACGATTCGCCCTGTGTAGAAGCCTGTCCTTCAGGAGCCGCCTATAAACGAGAAGATGGTGTTGTCTTACTGGATCACGATATTTGCTCCGGTTGCGAACTTTGTGTGGGCGCTTGTCCTTATGAAGCGCGTTGGCTTAATCCAGAAACCAACACAATTAGTAAGTGTACTTTTTGTCAACCGCGTGTTGACGAAGGACTTGATCCCGCCTGTGTTCAAACTTGTGTTGGTCGCGCCCTGATTTTCGGTGATATGAATGATCCCGATTCTGAAGTGTCACGCTTGTTAAAAGAGAAAGAATGGCAACAATTGGTTACTGATGAAGTGAGTATCGGACCTAACCATTATTATTATACGGCTGGTCAGTCTATTCCAGATGAAGTCAAGCCTAAAATGCCTGAACGTCATTTGGCTGGCAAAACGATGGAAATCATTAACCCGATTGGTGCGATTGGCATCGCTGGCATGGCGTTAGCATTCTTAGGTGCCGGCGTGATGAAGTTTATAGGTCGTCGCAATGAAGTCTCTACATCCGAAAATAAGGAGGAGAAATAACCATGAGTGATACCAATACACCCCGAATGATTCCAGTGCGGGAAAAGAAAAGTGTTTATATGCACTGGTTCAATGCCGGCATTCGCTTACTGTTGCTTCTCACCGGTTTTGGCATTATTTCAGGCGAACTTGTCCGAATTGTACCCGCTTTTTGGCCTGAATTTATGCAAGGACTCTTTGGCGGCAATGATAACCTGATATTAACCCATTCCGTTTTGGCGATGATTTGGATAGGCGTTTTTGTGCTATTTATCCTCTTCAATTTGACCAACATCGTATTCCCCTTTCTTAAAAACGTGTTGGTGCTGACTCCTTCATCTGCCATAAGAGATGTTAAATCAATGGTCATCAATTTGTTCCAGTTATTTGGGCTAATGAAAGATGTGGAAATACCACCGCAGGGACGCTATAATGGAGCCCAACGGTTATTGGGAACGATGATTATCTTTTGTTCCCTCGTCCTCGCCTTTTCTGGATTATACTTGTTTTTCGGACCACAATTTCTGAACTTTTCTGAAAATTCCCTATATGGCGCGATTTTCCGCTGGGCTTTAGTGGCACATATTACTTCCGTTTTCTTAGTCTTAACTGGAATAGTCGCCCATGTTTACTTTGCGATTGTTGAAGAACCAGAATGTCTGGAAGCCATGAAATCGGGCTATATTGATGTTGAGTTTCTCAAACATCACAATAAACTGTGGTATGATGAACTGAAACAAGAAGGTAAAGTGTAAATCTGTTCGAGGCTAAAAGCTTTGGCTTTTGGAGTCCAACGCTTTGGCTTTTTAAGTTCAACAGGCAACCACAAGGAATTGCCCCTACATCAAAATCTTTTAGTCACTCGACATAAGAATATTATTGTAGGGGCAATCCTTTATGGTTGCCCTGAGTAGTTACGAATAAAGTCTCGACATAAGAATATTATTGTAGGGGCAATCCTTTATGGTTGCCCTGAGTAGTTACGAATAAAGTCAGGTAGGGTGGGCAAGTCTTTTTTTGCCCACCATAACATAAATATTGTGGTATTTTAACATTTTGCCGTTGCACCAAA
>JAGLHR010000642.1 GCA_023143415.1 Thiomargarita sp.
ATTTTATAAAATCCTCATTCCTTATCAAAATGGTTATCCCATTCTAAACACACGGATTGATTCAGAACAAAGGAAAGAACGCCAATTACAACGACAAGATGTTAGCATAGAGCAATCTATTCTTTCTCAACAGCGAGGTGCTGATCTTTATCCAGAATTAACGCATATTGCCACTCAATTTAATAATCAAATCCATTTTTATAGAGAATGGAATTTAGGACATTATGCCGCTTTGCGTTTGCCACAAAAAGCAGATTTACCCAATGATTTTTTATTGGAAGATGCCAGTAATTTAGCTTTGGTTATCAATAACTTACAAAACTTTCCTGAAACAAAAAGACAATTGTTGAGCTATTTACAAGAGTTTTATGAATATATAGAAGACATGACGACTAAAACGGAAGGCAATACGATTCAAATCTTTTTTCACGAAAAAGGGCTTCGCCAACCTGTGTCAGCCACACGACTTTCCGATGGTACATTAAAATCGGTATCATACTGGAGATTGACAAAAACGGTTTAAAAAAACTTATTCGTTTATTTCCTAATTCGTTGTAACAGGATTGTAATATGAAATTATCTAATCTCTCATTTGAAAACTATAAAACCTTTCAGAAGCGCGAATCTATTGAGGTGAAGCCCCTGACTCTTTTGATTGGGCGCAATAGCTCTGGCAAAAGCGTAATATCTCGATTACCTTTGTTGATTGCTCATGCGCTGTCAGAACGTGCCAACAGTCCGATTGAGCTTGAACTTGAAGGCCTTGATTTTGGAGTCTCTTTTGTTGATCTGATTTATAATCGTCTTCCTCATGGTGCGGTGGGTATTGGTGCTAGTTTTATCAATGATGAAGGCCAAACGCTGGATTTCTGGGTCAAGGTTCAACACTTTGACGAATACCGACTCCAACATATCTCACGTTTTGAATTAAGAGAAAGGGGAAAAACCAAACTCACGCTATCTTGGATAGGGAAAGAGCCTTTGGATGAGAGAAGGCTTTATCGCCTAGAAGAAACAGGGCAAAAATGCCAAGTTGATTTTCGTGGATTTTGGCCTGACAAAATACAACTTATTGATAATAATAAAAAAGAGAGTTTACCATTGGCAGCAATTTCAATTAAGGATTATCAAGCCTATTTAGCTGAAGGCATGGCACTGATGAACTATCTTGGTCCATTTCGCAAGGAACCGCAACGGACGTACCGTTTCCCCGGCGGAATTTTGCATAATGTCGGTTTGAGTGGCTCGAAAACGGCTGAACTGTTGGGTGATGACTTTTTGCGCCGTAAGGGTAAAGTATTGGAGGCCGTTGGCAAATGGTTTTCTGACTATTTGGGCGGATGGGAACTGAGCTTATCCAAACAAGGTGATGTTTTTTCATTAGTTATGAAAAATCCTGATAACCCTTCTTTAGAAATTAATCTAGCCGATGTGGGTACTGGAATAGCCCAAATTTTACCCATTGTGGTGCAACGCCAATTTGAAACCCTCACTGGAAAAAATAGCGCTCTTGAAATTGTCGAACAACCAGAATTACATCTCCATCCCAGTGCAAACGGACATTTGGCTGATTTATATATTGAAGCGGCTAAACACAGTGACTCTCGTTTTATTATCGAAACCCACTCAGAAAACTTTTTATTACGCATTCGACGGCGGATTGCCGAAAAACGTTTTGATTCAAATCAAGTGATTATTTACTGGATCAATGATGATCCCAATTTGGGAGAACGCATACAAAAGATCCAAATTCAGGAAAATGGCGATGTTGATAAATGGCCTCAAGGTGTATTTTCAGAAGATTTTGAAGAAGTGAAAGCCATTCGCAAAGCACAAAAGGAGTTTTGATAATGAAAGTACGTTTTGCAACGGATGTTCTGAATGAGCCTAATGCTTGGGACTCACTTGATCAAATTGTTTATCACTTTATAACAGGTCGTCATTTGTGGGACATCAACGATCCAGAAGAAATTGAAAAGAGTCATTGGATTCAGGAAGATATTCAGGGTAGAAGCGGAAAACGAAACCTTGAAACGCTCCAAAAATGTTATACCGATTCAATTTATCCTCGTGAATCTCGTGAATCCAATTTGCATACCATCACTTTAATAATCACTCAACAAGTTAGCAGTGAATCAAATAAGACATTAAGGCCTGACGATGCGATATCTTACCTTAATAAACCCGCTTATGTGGCAGTCGAAAACCAAAGCAGCGATGGCACTTTCCTTGATGCCATGATTCATGCCTTTGGACGAAGTGAATTAAGAGAGGCCCAAACTGACGGATGGTGGGAATATCTCCATTTGGGCGGTTTTGGAGAAATCAAAAAACGGGTAGAATCTATCCGTACTCAAACGCTGGTTGGCCCTTTGAGGATTTTTGTACTGACTGACAGTGATTGCCGTTATCCTGGTGAGGTGACACCAACAATTAAAAAAGTGAAAGAATATTGCGACAAAGTCGGTGATGTGCCATACGCCATTTTACAGAAACGTAAAATTGAAAATTACTTACCCATCAATGCGTTATTTCGTCAGCATGTTCCGAAAAAACTGAAAAATATCTACACCGCTTTTCTCAGTCTGACACCTGAGCAACAAGCTCATTACGAAATGAAAACAGGTTTTAAGAAAGTGAATAATCACGCGATCATCTCTGAGCCTAACGAGCATAAGAAATTGTTTGAACATGTTCCTCAGCGTATTCTAGATAATTTGTGTGGCGGTTTTGGTGACAATGCTTGGGAGTATTTTAAATCAAAACGCGATGTGATGACAGAAGAGGCCATCAGATTAACCTGTCCAAACGAACCGAACGAAATTGTTCAGATTCTTGATTCTATTGAACGCCTACTTTAAAGGATTAACGATGTCCACACCCATTGTCAAAGTCAAACCCGAAGTGGTTTTTATTGAAGATCTCTTAGAAGAAATCAAGTGTGGTGAACTCCGTGTACCTCGATTTCAACGTCCCTTTGTCTGGAAACCGTCAGATATGTTGGCACTATTTGACAGCATTTACAAAGGTTATCCCATCGGCAGTTTGCTATTTTGGCAGTCAGCTGATCCAATAGAAAGTTTAGACAAAGTGGGACCACTTGAAGTGTCTAAACCTCCGAATCAATCTATCAGCTATATTTTAGATGGTCATCAAAGACTTGCAACACTTTTAGGGGGATTACTTCTCCCTCAAGAAGCTTCTAAAGGACCTAAACAACAAGATTGGCGTTGGTGGATTTGGTTTGATTTAAAAGAACAAGAGTTTATACATCTTCCAAAAAAAGAACCTGAGACTCATCTATTACCACTACGAGCTATGCTAAAAACGGTGGATTTTCTTAAGGTAGCACAAACGCTTCAAGAAAAACTGCCTGATATGGCCTCAAAATTCATTGAGGAGGCAGAACAACTTGCCCGAAAAATTAAGAATTACAAGGTAGCTATTATTCGCATTCAAAAATGCGACATTAATCAAGCCGTTGAGATTTTTTCTATTTTGAATAAGGCGGGACAAGAAATCAAACCAGACCAAATGGTATCTGCACTGACTTATTGTGAGGGAAAAAACGCTATACACCTTGCTCAGCAAATTGATGACATTTTGGAACACTTATCGGCATATCATTTTGGTAATATCAATCGCCAAATAGTGTTTCGTGCTATCATAGCAGTTACTCAGGAAAAAATTACCGCAACGGATTGGGCAAAACTGACTATCAAATTACGAGAAGGTAATAAAAATATTTTACAAGCCGCTGAAAAGGCAAAAAAAGCACTTTCAATATCTGCCCAATTTCTCCGCGACAAGCTGGGTGTTCCTAGCGATAAATTTCTTCCGTATGCCTACCAATTTTTGCTACTCAGTGAGTTTTTTCACCATTGTCCTAAACCAAATGAACAGCAAATAGATATACTAAAAAAGTGGTTTTGGGTAAGTTCTCTGTCAGGCTGGTTTTCTGGTGCTAATCCCACACAAATTAATAATGCGCTTGAAGAAATGCGGCATTTTGCCAATATTGCCAATACAAGTATCACAAAATGGCATCTTGATGATCCAGTCAGGCCCTTTCCAACTTATTTCGATTCACGTAGTGGTAGAGTCCGTGCATTACTTCTTTTTATGTTGACTCTTAAGCCTTTAGAGTCAACGACTGGAGAGCCTATTAATGAAGAGAGCATTTTACAAAAGAAGATGTTTCATGTGTTTACTAAAGTTAAACAACCCTATTTATCTCATCCTGCAAATCGTATTCTACTAAAAAAGGGACCAAGTCAGTCAGTAAAAAAACAGCTATTATCTATTTCTGAAAATCAATTGTCTCGTATTCTCGACAGTCATGGCATACCGCTAGAAGCGTATGAAGCCCTGGAAAAAAATGATGCACAAGGCTTTATTGAAAAAAGGGCTGAACACCTTGCACAACTTGAACGACAATTTATGGAAAATCTCGGCATCACCCCGCCTCAAGATGAAATATTTGGTGAGACGGATATTGATACTGATGATTAGTTAAGCTTTGATGAATAGTATAAACGGATTGTCGGATTGTTCTGGTTCCAACGCTCCAGCCTTGGAACCAGAAATATCTTATCCACACGTTTTAGAAATAGAAGCAATAATTTGGCTGATGAAGCGGCTTTTTTGGTAGCTGGACTTTGAAATTTAAAAAATTATAGTCATTTCAATAGGTTGTGATGTGTTATTCAGGAACAAGTCTAATAAGGAATGGTCACGAAATAACTTGGACATTTAAAAACCAAGTTTCTTCAAGAAACTTGGTTTCTCATCATTATATTAACGGGAAGTTATTTTGTGACCATTCCTAAATGTCGGGTTACGTTTTTTTGCGACGCCATCTAACCCGACCTACATGACTAGATACAGAAGAATGGAAACGATCTGATATTATGATAGTCACCGATGGAGAATTTTCAGTACCTTCCAATACCGTTGAACTGATTAAAAAAGCCAAAGAAAAAAATAAGTTACGAGTACATGGTATATTAGTAGGAGGCTGGAATAGTTCGGCTATAGAGAAACTTTGTAACCCTGTTCATCGTTTTTCTGATTGGCAAGCATTTTAACTTTAGCCAAACAGAAATACTTCAAGAAATGGATATTTTTAGCCTGATACAGATAATACCTTTTTAGCTTTTTCTTATAGTAATGAAAATTGTTGAACAGGATTAAACGTCTTAATTAACAATGCGAATTAAGTTTCAGGAAACTGATTTAAAATCAAATGGTTAAGAAAACAATCAAAGCTAAAGCGTTGAACTCCTATTCCAAAGCGAAAGCGTTGGACTCCAAACCGCCAAAGCTAAAGCGTTGGACTCCAATTTCAACTCTTATTAATCCTGTTAATCCTTTAATCCTTTAATCTGTTCAAATGTCGAAAATTTTCTCTGGCACGATACATGCTATAACTTAACTTTCTCAGCTATAGCTTTCTCAGACATTCGTACAACTCCAATAACTGATAACTGATAATTGATATATGTTAAATTCCGACTTACGACGTTTCACCTCATGTCTTTTTGGGGTTACTCTCCTGTTCGCTACTCCTGCCTATTCACAAGACAATTCATTACTGAACCAAAAAATTGACAAGGCATTGAACGCCACTTGTTTAGATGACAATCAAACCTCTGTCAGTGTGGTGGCGATGCCAAGCGGTAGAGTCGTCTATGCTTCCAATATCAATAAGCCCTTATTGCCCGCATCGGTAATGAAAATCATCACCACCGCTGCGGCTCTACATTATTTAGGACCAGAATATCGCTTCAAAACGCAGTTTTTATATAGCGGTTCACGAGAAGGTGACACGATTTTTGGCGATTTAATCATTCGTGGCGGCGGTGATCCCACACTATCCACAGAAAAACTATGGTCGATTGCGAAAAAAATCAAAGCCAGTGGCATTAATGAAATCACAGGTCGCCTTGTGATAGACGCGCATTTCTTTGATCAATATGACATGGCACCAGAATGGAAACTAGAACGTAGCCAGCGGGCTTATGATGCCAAACTGAGCGTATTAACCTTGAATTATAATAGCATTGAGATTCATCTCCAACCCGGGCAAAACGTTGGTTCAAGAGTCAATGCCTGGTTAGAACCCGCACTCCCCTATATGCACTTGCATAATACCGCGAAAACGATTAAACGGGGCAGAAATACCGTGTCAGTTCGCCGAAGCGAACAAGAAATGGGCCACGTCAAAATGCGCGTCGGAGGAAAACTGCCCATTAGATCAAAAGAAAAAGTCATCCGTCTTAATGTTGACAACCCAATACGTTATGCAACGGAAACTTTCAGAACTTTGTTACGCGATGCTGGAGTCAAAATAAACGATTCCTCCAAAGTCGTCTTTCGCCCCATTGTTGCAAACGAATTGTATGAACACCTCTCCGAGCCTTTATCATTAATTTTAAAGGCATTAAATACTTATTCCAATAATCTGACGGCTGAACAAATTATCAAAACCATCGCCGCAGAGCGATATGGCACACCGGGTACCCATGCAGAAGGGTTAAGATTGGTCAAAGAATTTTTACGCCTCAATGGGGTCAATATACAGGGGGTAGAATTGGTTGATGGTTCTGGCTTATCAAGAAAAAACCGTTTAACCACTCGTGCAATAACAGATTTACTCACGAGCTTATTTTCCCGTTTTGATATTGGACCCGATTTTCTCTCTACATTACGGATAATGGGAGCTAATGGCGTTTTATCACAGCGTTTAGCTAAATCCCCCGCACGCGGAAAAATTCGGGCAAAAACAGGTTCTTTAAGGAAGGTTAGCACTTTAGCAGGATATGTGGCGACTCAAGATGGACAGGTTTATGGATACGCGCTGTTTTTAAACAATAACCGATGTGGACCTTGGAACGCGGATAAAATAGAAGACCGTATCGTCACAGCTATCCATAACTTTGGCGATGATACTTTTAAGTTAAGCCGCAAATGGAAGTAATGCTTCTAATGAGTACAACGGACTATCGCATTTCCCTTTTGAGTTACTGATGTTACGCATTATGTTTCCAAGAGGTTTAAGAAATTCTATTTTTTCAAATTGAGAGTCGAGTCGAGGCTAACGTTTTTTTAAAAAAACTTTCCTCAATCGGATTTCTAAACTCAAATAGAATAGCTTTGCGTAACATCAGTTATTAATATTCCAATCGACAAGGATTGGAGATCAGACAGATTTCAGAAATTCACTCAAATCCGTTGACTCCGCTAATCCGTTGTATTGGTTTTGCTACCAATTAATGAGACAAATATATACTCAACATGGGAATAAACTTTCAGGCGAAACTTTTGCCTGAAATACTTTTTTAATGAGGTGGGCAATTAAAGACTGTGCAACGCCCTACTGAAAAGTTTAAGTTATGCCCGTGTGCAGTATAAGTCTTAAAGGCTATTAAAATAAAAAATGTGTTCAAAACATCATACTTTTACGGTTTTAATTGAACAGGATGAAGATGGCTATTATGTTGCTACTGTGCCGGCTTTAAAAAGTTGTTATACTCAAGCTAAAACGCTTGATACCCTTTATCCTAGAATTTATGAAGTCATTGAGCTTTGCCTTGAGGAAGAAGAGTTTCTTCCCATGAAATTTATAGGTATCCAACGACTGGAATTATCAGGCAATGAGATTAGCTTATGACAAAAAAAATGCCAACCATTACAGCAACTACAATGATTGAATTTCTTTTCAGTCATGGATTTGAACAAGTGAGACAAAAAGGGAGTCATAAGTTTTTTAAGCACCCTGATGGAAGAACAACAACTGTTCCCGATCATAAAGGTGATGATTTGGGTAGAGGAATAACTAACAAAATTATGAAGGATGCTGAAATGAGGAAAGAAGATTTCCACCGTTGGTTGCATTGAAAGTGGTATTCAATTACCCATTCGAGTCGATTCGAGGTAACCTCGAATAAAGTTTTTTCTGTACAGGAACAGGACAATTTTTTGTTCTGAGTAGGGTGG
This sequence comes from Thiomargarita sp., assembly GCA_023143415.1. Classification (GTDB taxonomy): domain Bacteria; phylum Pseudomonadota; class Gammaproteobacteria; order Beggiatoales; family Beggiatoaceae; genus QNES01. The sequence goes on from JAGLHR010000642.1 coordinate 7,999, forward strand.
GTAGAGCGATAGCGAAACCCACCATTTTTTTGTGTGTTTCCACTTTGTTCCTACCCACCCTACATTTTACTCAATCCTAATAAACCAAGTTTCTTTAAGAAACTTGGTTTTTTTTGTTCAAGCTAAGAAACCAAGTTTTAAGAAACCAAGTTTTTTGAAAAAACTGGCCGTTTCTAAGCAGTGCTAATAAGTATAGGAACTAAAATGCACTATAAAGACTTACGCGATTTTATTATTCAACTTGAAGAATTGGGTGAACTGAAACGCATTTCTCTGGAAGTTGACCCCTATTTGGAAATGACAGAAATCTGTGATCGCACTTTGCGAACCGGAGGGCCTGCCTTATTATTTGAAAACCCCAAAGGGCATAGTATCCCCGTTTTGGGTAATTTATTTGGTACGCCAAAACGGGTCGCACTAGGCATGGGGCAAAGTTCTGTAACCGCTTTGCGTGAAGTCGGCGAATTACTCGCCTTTTTGAAAGAGCCTGAACCACCTAAAGGTTTTAAAGATGCCCTGAATAAATTTCCGCTCTTTAAACAGGTTTTAAACATGCCCCCAAAAGTGGTCAGCAAAGCCCCCTGTCAAGAAAATGTCTGGGTTGGCAACGAAGTAGATTTATCCCGCTTCCCAATCCAAACCTGTTGGCCTCAAGATGCTGGACCACTAATCACTTGGGGGCTAGTCATCACACAAGGGCCACATAAATCCCGTCAAAATTTAGGCATTTATCGCCAGCAAGTCATTGATAAAAATAAAGTGATTATGCGCTGGTTATCTCACAGAGGCGGTGCATTGGATTTTCAGGAATGGCAAAAAGTACACCCCGGCGAACCATTTCCCGTTGCCGTTGCATTAGGTACTGATCCGGCGACTATTTTGGGCGCAGTCACACCGATACCGGATACCTTATCAGAATATGCCTTTGCTGGTTTACTGCGTGGAAGTCGAACTCAAGTGACGCGCTGTTTAACACATAATCTCCAAGTACCTGCCAGGGCAGAAATCGTATTAGAAGGGTTTATTTATCCAGACGAAATGGCACCCGAAGGGCCTTTTGGTGATCATACGGGCTATTATAATGAAGTCGAAAAATTTCCCGTATTAACAATAGAACGTCTGACTCACCGTAATCAACCGATTTATCATAGCACCTATACTGGTCGTCCTCCCGATGAACCTGCGATTTTAGGAGTTGCCTTGAATGAAGTTTTTATACCCATTTTGCAAAAGCAATTTCCTGAAATTGTTGATTTTTACTTACCCCCTGAAGGTTGCTCTTATCGTATGGCGATAGTCAGTATCAAGAAACAATATCCGGGTCATGCAAAACGGATCATGTTTGGTGTGTGGTCATTTTTGCGCCAGTTTATGTACACGAAATTTGTTATTATCACAGATGCTGATATAAATATACGCGATTGGAAAGATGTGATTTGGGCGATAACAACGCGCATGGATCCTGCCCGCGATACGACGATTATTGAAAATACGCCGATTGATTATTTAGACTTTGCTTCCCCAGTATCCGGCTTAGGCGGTAAAATGGGTTTAGATGCCACCAATAAATGGCATGGTGAAACACAACGTGAATGGGGCGAACCTATTAGTATGACGACTCAAGTTAAAGAAAAAATTGATCGCTTATGGGATGAATTATTTCAAGAAACGAATGATTGAGTTCTAATCAGTACAAACGCTTATGTACAATTTTGCACAGGATATTCTTTATAACTCATTGATTTAATTTGTTTTTCATTGTTAGAATCAGAATTTAAGAATTTAAGAATTAACAGAATTTTAAACCTTTTATGCTTTGTACAGGACATTTTTTCTTGTTAGAATCAGAATTTTCAGAATATTCGAGGCGAAAATTTTTTAAAGAAAAACTTTCGCCTCGAATAGAATTTTCAGAATGACAAATCAAGAGAGTTAGGGAAATCAACGGATTAGAAACGGGCTGTTGCCCTTTAACCGAATAATCTCCATAAAAAAATCCGTTGATTTCTAAAATCCGCTGTACTAAACTATTGAGAAAGAGTTAGAAAGTCACAGTCAACACGAGTCTATCATATTGAGTACAACGGATTAGGGAAATCAACGGATTAGAAACGGGCGGTTGCCCTTTAACCGAATAATCTCCATAAAAAAATCCGTTGATTTCTAAAATCCGTTGTACTAAACTATTGAGAGAGAGTTAGAAATTCACCGTCAACACGAGTCTGTCATATTGAGTACAACGGATTAGGGAAATCAACGGATTAGAAACGGGCTGTTGCCCTTTAACTGAATAATCTCCATAAAAAAAATCCGTTTATTTCTCAAATCCGTTGTACTAAACTATTGTACTAGCCCACCATCCCTCAACTGAAAGGTATAAAAAAAATGGCTAACGAAAAAAACACAGAACAATTAGGCGCAAGCATACGTCATTTACTACACCCTAACCAACAAGGGGGTGGGGCGCAATTTGGTTTGGGTAATACATCTCAAAAAGTTGAAATCCCTCAAACAATTGATTCTGACAAAGTTAAAATTAAAGTTGAAATCCTTCAAACAATTGATTCTGAAAAAGTTAAATTTGATGCGAAAACTATCCGTCGGTGGCGTAAATTAGCAAAACAAGGAATTGCTGATGCACAATATAACTTAGGAATTGCATATTATAATGGTAAAGGTGTTAAACCAGATGATGAAAAAGCGGTTTATTGGTATCATAAAGCGGCTGAACATGGATTTGCCGAAGCACAATATAACTTAGGAAATGCATATCATAAGGGTGAAGGTGTTAAATCAGATGATGAAAAAGCGGTTTATTGGTTACATAAAGCGGCTGAACATGGAATTGCCGAAGCACAATATAACTTAGGATTTGCATATCATAAGGGTGAAGGTGTTAAATCAGATGATGAAAAAGCGGTTTATTGGTTACATAAAGCGGCTGAACAAGGAGATGCACAAGCACAAAATAACTTAGGACTTGTATATTATGAGGGTAAAGATGTTAAACAGGATGATGAAAAAACGGTTTATTGGTTGCATAAAGCGGCTGAACATGGATATGCCGAAGCACAATATAACTTAGGAGTTGTATATTATGAGGGTAAAGCTGTTAAACAAGATTATGAAAAAGCGGTTGATTGGTATCATAAAGCGGCTGAACAAGGATATGCCCCAGCACAATATAACTTAGGAATTGCATATGATAAGGGAGAAGGTGTTGAACAAGATTATGAAAAAGCGATTTATTGGTATAATGAAGCTGCTAAACAAGGAGATGTTAAAGCCCTATATAATTTATTCAAAATGAATGGGGGAGCAAATATTGCCGCCCAATTTATTTTAGCCAAAATCTATGATAAACAAGGTGATAAAGAACAAGAAGTTTTACCTTTGTTATGTAAAGTAGCGGCAGGTTTAGTTTCACTTGATGAAGAAATTGATGATAAAGATAAAGCAAACTTTTTTACTCCATCTTCTGATAAAGAAGACATAAACTACTTAAACAAACAAATAACAAAAGGAAATATCGTTGCCCAAGTCATTTTAGCGCAACTCTATAAAACGGGTAACGGTGTTCAAAAAGACAAGCAACAAGCCTTTTCTTTGTTTCAAACCGCCGCAGAACAAAAAGACATTTTAGCGCAATACTGTTTAGGGCTTGCCTACATGGAAGGGCAGGGCGTTGCGACGAATAATGAAAAGGCGCGCGAGCAATTTCAACAGATTATTAATCAGTTAAAGGAAAAGAAAGAATTTTCTTATTTAAAATTTTCCTTTGAAAAACAAGATGATACAGATAAAACACCCGATTATCCCCGTGATATTAGACAATGGATTGGCTTAGTCGCACGAGATAAATTAAGTATTCTTCACGAAAAAGAGGCGAAACAACAACTCGCTACCGCTAACCAAGAGTTAGAAAGTTTCATGGCAATGATTGCCCATAAATTTCGGGGCACCTTGCAAAATATTGAATACGATATAGAAGAAGGAGGTAATAAAAAACGTTCTTTGGATACTGTGCATACCATGCGTGGTTTGCTTAATATTTTCAGTGTGATTTCCACTGAACCAGAACATTTACATGAGCTATTAAAGCGAGACAGGCAGGGCAAAGGTACGATATTATGGGTACTCGAAAAATCTTTAATTTTTGCTATTTCCCAACTATTGACTATTGAGAATGTTGATAAAATTAAACAGCATTATTTTGCTTATGCGAAAAAAACCGGAAAAATTCCTGCCACGACAACACGTTTAGCGTGGTATAATGACTATTTTGAATTAGAAGAGCAATTACAATCTGAATGGAAAGACAATTTTAATCAACTCTTAAATGGAGCGACTTTAGATGATATTGTGACTTGGATGAATGAACGATTTTTCCCGATAGAAATTAAAGGAATCATGGAAAGTCCAATACATTTTGATTATTATGGTACGACGGCTTCTATCTTGACTATCGTGATGGTGGAAATACTCTTCAATGCCGTGAAATATTATGCTTCTGAAATACGCACTCCTTTACAATTACACTGGATTTGTGAAAAAGACGTTTGCCGTTTTCTGTGTAAAAATCCGAGCGCGGTAGAAGAACGCTCAGGCAAAGGGAGTGGAAAAGGACATCATTTTTTAAGCATCATTGCTAATAAGTTAGAAGGTTCCTTTCCTAAACCACCGTTTCAAGACAACTATGTTGCCGAATTTTCTATTCCAACCCACTTGTTAATTGAGGAACCATAAAAAATATGAGTCAATTTTTATGGATTGAAGATTTTGAATATGGTACTAAACACGCCAAAAATGTGTTTGGCTCTATTTTACAAAATGCTGAGATTCCAACAACAAAACCAAAGCTCAAACATCTTCTTAAAGATTATCGAGTCTCAGTTGAATTGAGCTTTTTAGAAGGTTTGCGCTTTATTCGCGAACAGCTATCTCAGGTAGATTATATCATCTTAGATATTGATTTAATTGATATTCCTCCTGGATTATTGCGATATGAAGAGCAAACTGATTTACTTGCGCTATTAGAACAATTTTATGATTATCAACCTCATCAAGATAAATCACTTGATGAAGCCAATTATAAAAAAGCGGCAGAGCAATTAAAACCGGAAGCGGGTTATAAACTCTATGTTGAATTAGTCATCGCACTTGATTTTCCCAAAGAGCATATTTTGTTTTGCTCTAACCATACCAATGAGCAAAAACATATCCAATCGGTTTTTAAACAAGCCAAGATAGATTTGCCTCAGACTTTCTCCAAAGATGAAAAGAATGCGGTACAAAATTGGATAACCGAACGCCGCAACAACCCTTACTCTGTGCTAAGACGGGGGATTATTGAGGGATGTCAACTTATTCAAAAACACCTATCTAACGACATACCATTTCGCCAGTTTTGTACAAAGAAAAACCGTCAAAATGTAACCGCGCAAAATATGCGCGATTATCTGGAAACTTTACAGAATTTCTTACCGAGACGTGAACCTTCAGATGCCAAGCCGCTCTATAAGTTATTCATCCGAACTCTATCACATGAATGGGAAGATGATTTTAACCCTGATAATTTGAAAAGTTCGGAGTTTCCTGATGAAAACACTTTAAAACGCCAAAAAATGTTTGGTTCGATTATCAAATGTACAAGAAATTGGACTGCTCACACCCAAATCTTTGATAAGTTATGTGAACGTGATGTGGCTTTTTTGTTTATAGTGGCAATGCGAGCGATGTTTAAACTTTCTGATAAAACAGAAGGTTATGAAAATCTATTACTCCAGTTGACAGATAAACTCCCAAAACAAGAACTGAAAACGCTGATAGAGCATCCCAACGATCTCTTATCTCACTGCTCAAAAAGCTATTCACAATTGTTCAAAACCTATGTCAAAGTGTTAAAAAAGAAGGGGAAATTACAACCACCTAACCCGACACAATTAGATTTTTCCTCAATATTAAAAACCATGCAATATCAGGATAAAAACAATGAGGCACAATTCGATTATCTGACAGGGCTTTTCCAAATGTTTTGGCATGACTTGTCTCCAATAACAGTGAAATCATTCACTCCCACGCAAAACCATCGAAAAATCTTCTTTGAGTATGAATATGACTTTGATTTAAACGACTACGGCAAAGAGAATACGGATAGCTTTCTATTTGAATTAGCTCGTAGCATCTATAAAAGAAGTTTTCCAATCTAAATGAGTACAACGAAGATGAGTACAACGGATTAGGGAAATAAACGGATTAATTCAGGGATGTTTTTTACTCACTGATGTGACGCACTATGTTTCCAAGAGGTTTAAGAAATTCTGATTCAGA
>JAGLHR010000643.1 GCA_023143415.1 Thiomargarita sp.
AATGAGAACTTAATAAAACCCGAAATTAAACCTGTCAGGTTTGGTTTAAAAGTGTCGGAAGTTATTAAATCCTAAGTCCTTAGAAATCCGATTTTTGAAAAAATCAGATTTCTTAAACATCTTGGAAACATAGTGCGTAACATCAGTTAATAACATTGCCCATCCACACCTTTAAGGCATCATTCCGTGGTAGCTGATACGATGCGATCCAAATGGTACGCACTTTGACCATTATTATCAACTTCCTCCAAGGCATAGTAGTAAGTCGTGTTAGGAGTGACAGCTTCATCTCTATGACTATAATCAATAGAATTGTCGCTTTCGCCTTGAGCCGGGATAAGATTACCGATTGTAATCTGAGTAGTAGGGTGGGCAAAGTTTGCCCACCCTTTTCGATATTTCTACAAACTCAATGACTTTGAATTAGGGCATACAGGTTGCCAAGGGCATCGCAAGCCCTTCTGGATCATCATAAGGCAGGGCAATATCCTTGTTTGCCACTATTTGACAGGCATTCACGTCGAAGGCATGTAACCTCATCGCCTGATTTTTATGTGAGCCTAGCAGTAAAAAGCCTTCTGGCAAAATAGAGGTTGGCAAGACTTCTAACGCTTCCGTTTTCTGAGGCAAATTGTCACACAGTTTGGCGACCGTCTTATCCGCAGGATCATAACTCCACAGTTCTTTACCAACAGAGCCATATAACAGATTACTGGAAAGATTCCAAGTCAAATCGGCTAATTTTGCCCCAGAGTCAAATACCAACGTGCCTTCACCCGTTTCCGTCTCCAGTTGAATAAGCCCTGCGTCTTTCGCCCAAGCCCATAAAAGCCCTTCTAAATCAAAGGCTAAACCACCGATTTCCTTAAAGCCAGTACTGCCCACTGACATCAATTCACCCGTTTGACCATCCAGTTTGTAAAGATGCCCTTTTGGATGTCCAAAGCTATCGTTACCAGAGGCAACATAGATCATCTGAGTTTCTGGGTGAATATCCATTGCTTCAATATCGCATTCTTTGCACTTTTCGCCAAGTGGTTTGATTTCACCCGTATCAGGATTGATCGTAAAGAAAATGCTATCATTGAGTCCTTGATCTTGTACACCATAGAGCAGGTGACAAGCCGCAGGGGATATCGACAAGGGTTTGACTTCCACTCTCATATCATCATGCCGCTCTTTTTCACCATTAGTATCAATATCTTCTATTGTGTAATAATAGGTGATACCAGATGCAACACGATTATCCTCAAAAGTATAAGAGGCACTCTTTTGAGTATCGCCTTTGGCTGGAATCAGCGATCCATTCAGCTTCGTCAGATTAATAAACTCGCCAACCTCATTTTTCATCGCCCGCCACAGGTTAAAGCCGGTATTTTTGACTTCAACCAGGGTTGCCCATTCTAAACGAACATTTCCACTAGAGACAGAAGCCGTTGAATAGTCAAGCAAAACAAAAGGGGATGTTTCGCAATTGGCGGGCATTGGAATGGGACGACGAATTGTCTTACTTCTCCATTTAACACGGCGTGGTTCCGCGCCTTTATTCGCCCAAACCGCAACGGTATTTGCACCCTTTTCTACTTTACCCGCAATATCCGCGACTTTATTGGCAAATGCAGCAACTTTATCCGAAAAAGCGGCTACTCCGTCTGCGAAAGCAGCGATAGCGCATAGAAATTTACACGCAAAGGGCATAAATGGCACTAAAAATCTCGCAACCGCCGCAACACCTTTCGCCACTTTCGCCACATAAGGAACCACCTTAGCCACAAATTTTGCGACTTTACCAACAAAACGAGCAACTTTGGCAACAAAACCACCGATTTTGCCGATGATTCTCTTGAACCCTCTCCACAGTTTTTTGAAAATCTTCTTAACAAAACTGAAAAGTCCTCGTGTTCTTGAAGGTTCAACTGCTAAACATGAGCCGCTCTCATTGTCTATCAACATATAGTTGCCATCTTCAAAAACGGTCAACACGATTTCTGGAGAATCGGTATCTATAACTGTATAGTTACCGTCTGTATCAAGCGTGACTTCTATTGTTGGATATTCAGCATCAATAAAAGTATAGCTCCCATCAGGGTGAGCGATAGTTTTTAAGCCAGGCAGTGCTTTATCCCTGACGATGTAACTCCCATCGCCATTCACTGTGGCAGCCATGCCCGGAAAGGCTTCATCCGTGACAATGGTATCACCTTCGCTGTCAAGACTGGCGACCATACCCGGAGAGGCTTCATCCGTGACAGTAGAGCTACCATCGGAGTTCACGGTAAATGCCATACCAGGCTCATCGGTATCCGTCACCGTGTAACTACTATCCGCCCCTAGCGTTGTCACCATCGTAGGAAACTCAGCAGTTTTGAGAGTGTAACTCCCATCACGGTTAGAAGTGACTTCCATAGAAGATTCTTCACCCGTGCCGCTGATGTTTTTGCCCGTCACGATAGTGAAACTATCTTGACTGTCACGAAATCCCAATCTCGTTTGATTGGGTTGGACTAAGATATTGCTGGTACTATTAGTACCCTCATACTTTTCACCCTTTCGAGTGACTTTCATCTCAGTAGAAGTGGTCGCCGTCTTATCAGGGCTAATCTGCATCGTCAATTCACTTTCTTTGACTGTGACGCTATCGTCTGGATTGACAGTGATTCCACCCTGATCACCAAAGAGACCAAAATCGACCGTCCTGGTTTTATCAGGACTCGTTAATGTCACCCAGTGATGCACAAGCTGTCCTTCCCCTCTAACGGGCGTTGTTTGTTTCATGCCCGCAGGAATGTCAATCCACATCCGAAAAGTACCCGTGTTATGACCGAATGACCAATAATTACCATTAGCGTCAGTCTGGACAGTAAAATATCCACCTTGACTCGCTTTTTCTAACGCCTCGTCCACAATATAGACGATAGCATTGGGACGTACCAGTTCTCCGGTATCCCAGACACCATTATTGTTCTCGTCCAAAAATACCGAGCCCTGAATAGTGGTTGCGTGTGCTACGGACAAACAACTGAGTAGCAACAGCCCTATTAGCGAAATCGGGTTGATGAAATCTCCCCTTCGCTTATGATGAAACATATCAGTCATAAATTGTTCTCCTAAAAAAAGTTGTGGTTAAAGGGTTATTCTATAATAACCTATTGATTTACTGCGGAAAATATATAAACTAAGTCATATTAATCACCTCCTATTGTAATAAATGTCATAAGCAATATTGCGTATGCTGGGGTGGTGAAAATTCGGATTTTTTAACAAAAAGTTGATTCCATGTTTATTCCATGAAAAACATAAGTTTATAAAAAACAATAACTTACATTCACTTACTTTTTTTCATTCATCATTCCAGGCATACACTTATTCTGAAAATAACACTTTTGAATGATTTGCTTTGGGAATTAAGGCAATCAACCCGCGTAAAGCACGGTTGGTTGCTTCTGAATCCGGAAAATAAGCGGACACCTCCGGCTCCAACATCACCACCCCATCTTCTAAGGTAAAATAATGAGTTTCCACTGTACCATCATCTTTATGTATTTTGACATGGTGTCCTTGGCGATATGCCTGATAATACTTGCCTCGCTCACTTGGTTTGCCTGATAAATCGTATTCAGGTAACATCTCGTCGGTTTCTTTAATTTTCATCGTATTTTTTCTCGGCACTAGTCGCTTTACGGCTACTGATAATCCTAATATTCAGAGTATCGTGTAGCAGTTTGCCATCCAACAACATTTCAACCGCTTCTGTTTCAAACGCCAAGTTTGAGCATTTCAGAGTGAGGGTATCTGTGTCTGGCTCATAATAAAGAGTTTTTAAGTTCCTCAATGTCTTGATAAAACCGTTCAAAGCTATTTTGGCAGTTTTTTAGGAGATTATCAATGTTATTATGACGAACAATGTCTTTAAAAACATAAGTATTGCTCTCGGAATCACAATTCTTTAAAATACGCTTGAGATAATGTTTGGGATAATTACTTTCCGGGTTGTGAACATTTCCCCAGAGAAATTCAGGCTTCTTTGGCAACTTAAGTTTTTGAGAAGAACAACCTATACCTTCAAAGCCTTCTGCATCCCCAAGTAACCAGCATTCTAAAATTCTTATTGGCATCATCAAAATACAATGGAGATTAAGGCGTTTTTCGACGATCACAAAACCTTCGTTTATGTAACTTCTTCTCTCCTCATATTGGTTTTTTGCCTCTGTTTCTGAAGCTCTTTTACCTTGTGTTTTATCTGTATCCGAAAAAAATACCAGTACATCAAAATCAACTTTTTGTTTACGCATCAAAAAAAACATTAATTTTTTAGCGGGTCCTTTGAATTGTATTTTAGAATACTTACCTGATCGCGTTATCGTAAGTGCCTTCGTCTCTTCTTTGCGTATCTCAATAGGAATAAATTCTAAGTCAAACTCACTACCTAATAGTCGTTCTATATAATCGGGCATGGTGCCAAATCGCCAACCACCACAACCATCAGCAATACCTACATCATTGGCACCTTCTCCCATCAGTCCTATTTTTAGTTTTCTCATAAAAAAACTTAAACCTCGAATCGTTTTAACTCTTGGCTAATCAAAAGACTGAGTAGTTACTTTCAAACTAAGTTTAGTATGAAGTCAAATGAAAAGAACTATAGCAGTTTCAATTAGATGTACTAACAATGGTTTCTTTATCAAAATTTATCCAAATCTCACCTGGATTCATGTAATCAAGATTGTTGATGACCGTTGAACTATCAGAAAACCGCTTGGCTCGTACTTGTCCACTTTCTTCATTTCTGTACAACAAATAGATACTCTCTACGAGCATCCAGTCCAAAATCAACGGATTATGAGTAGTGAGTATAAATTGTTTTGCCTCGGATTGGGCAATTGACATCAACGTTTCTACAATTTTTTCTATCAAGTAAGGATTAATGCCGTCTTCAATTTCTTCTATCATCATCGTTTTGGCCTTTTCTCCCATCAAAGACAAGGAGATAATTGCCAGTATTCGCATCACTCCATCACTAAGATGATTAGCTTCTATAAAATGATTATTGAAACATTCTTGTATATCCAACTCAACTTCACCTGAAGGTTTTTTCTTTATTCTCACACTTTTAATGAATGGAATATAATCAGCCAGTTTTTTGGATAATTCGACTAAAACCGTTTTGGGTTGGTGATATAAGAAAGAAGTAAGATGTTCTCCAAACTGACCTAAAATTGGTTCATCATTGATACGTCCAGGAGATTTGAGTTTATCCGTAGATGAAAAATCGAACAAATAAATATTGTTCAAATATTGTTTAAGCGCAATCAGTTCTGAAAAATCCTTTTGGTGAGTATTTTCATCCAAAAGAGTCAATCCTGAACTTAGAAAAGAAACATCCGGGCTAGGTATATGCTTCCCGTCCCTATTTGCTATTTTTGCTTTCCCACTTTTTCTAAATAACCACTCATGCCCAGTTTCATCTTTTATCCATTCAGTAACCAAGGAGAGCTTATTGTTTGTGATCTTGAACTCTATACGCCATTGATACAAGTTGTCGGATATTGCAATGTCTAACTGAAAAGTGACCAATTGCTTACGGCTTAAAATAGATTTGATATCCTTCACTGCCCAACCATTGCTCAATAGATAATTATCGACCGTTCCATATTTTTTACCTTGTGTAAAATAAGAAAGTAATTCTAAAGCTTGCAAAACTGTGGATTTGCCAACGCTATTTTCTCCAATCAAAACAGTAACCGGCTCAAAGTTCAGTCGAAAATCATTTAATATTTTAAAATTGTCTATGTAGATACTTTTTATCATAATCTGATAATATTAATAAAAACAAGGAGTTTGACTAATCATTGATATTAATTTCCAATCAATATCAATGGTAAAAATCATGCATGTAGCGTGGGCAAAGTCCTTTTCTTGCCCACCTTATTAAAAAAGTACAGCAACCTGACATGCCGACATGGCTGATCCTACGCTTGCGGCTTTCATGGCGAACACATCACAAAAATCCAAAAAACCGCGTGGAGTATAAGTATTTCGAGGTGAGAAACCAAGTTTTTTGAAAAAACTTGGTTTCTAAATACCCGAAAATTTATGCTTCAGCACTTATAAGGCATCATTCCGTGGTAGCTGATACGATATGGTCCAAATGGTACGCACTTTGACCATTATTATCAACTTCTTCCAAGGCATAGTAGTAAGTCGTGTTAGGACCGACAGCTTCATCTCTATGACTATAATCAATAGAATCGTAGCTTTCGCCTTGAGCCGGGATCAGATTACCGATTGTAATCTGAGTCAGATTGATATACGCTCCAAATTGATCCACTTCAGCTCGCCAGATGTGAAAACCAGCACTATTTATTTCAGCACCTGTTGTCCATTTTAAGGTGATAAAACCATTTTCAGCGGTGGCAGTAAAGTCATCTAAACGAACTGCCAACTTGGCATCTCTTTCCTTAACAATTTCAACGACTTCCGTTAGACCATCATTGAGAGCAGTTGACATCACCTCTTCAATTTCCGCCGCTGGTGTTTCACCTTTAGGCAACCATTGGAAGGTGCCGCCAGTTTCATCAGCGATGTTTTTGTAAAGGGCTTTATCCGCTTCTTCATCGCCACAAGTTCCCGTCAAGATGACATGTGCTTTGACCTCTTGTTGTTGAGCTTGTGTAATCGCGTTGATTGCCGCCAGATGTGGAGGAGACGCGGTGACGACGAACACTTGACCGTTGGGACTGATATGGGATAATGCAGATTCTAACGCCGCAACTGAGGCATTAGGGCAATCACCGCCATCAGCAGGTCTCAAACTACGAATCCGCCCAATCACTTCTCTTATATCTGTCGTGACAATGCGGGATTTCACCTCGTCTGTAAAGGTGATTAACTCAACGGTGAGCGTTTCTTTATCGTCAAGGTTCGCAGCAAGAAATTCTTCCAGTATGTTAGAAACAGTGAGAATATCCCCAGCCATGATGTCCGTGTTCTCAATCACAATGGTAATATCCGCATTATCATCGTCATCGGAACGCGGTGTAATGAGTTCTTCTTCTATCACGCCGACGCGAATTTCGGCTTCGACTTCCATTTCAGGATCGCCTTGCGATTGTGCCGTGATAGTAATGAAAGTCTCTTCGCCACGAGTGGCTGGCAAGGTGACATTCATTTCCAATTCACTGCGCCGTTGAGCATTGACAGTTACCGTTTCAGGTAAACCGTCCATTTCCCACCCAGCCGTATCTGTCACGGTGATGGTGTAAACATCATCTTCAGGCGCGACGTTGAGTAAGGTCAACTTAACAGGCACGATGGTATTGGGTTCATCAACAACGTGATCCTTATATGAAAAACCCGCCGCATAAGTCGGCTTGCTGGATGCAATAGTGATTTCCGTTGCTTCTGAGATGGCGAGTAAAGCCACTTCGGCTTCTTCGGGTGTTAGGGTATTTCCATCTTGGCGGATTTCGTCTGCGAAAACTTCAATCTTGGGCGTTTTAAAGACTTTGCCCCTGCTAGCAGGTGGTAATTCCACTATACCCCCTTTACCCACTTTGATAATGAGTATTCCTTCTGGCGTAATCGCACCTGGGGTGAGTTCACTCAAATCAATCATTGCCCCTTCGCCACCGAAAATCTCAAGATAGTCAACATCTTCAAAGCGTGTTGTAGCAGTAGCTTTCAGCAAGGTTGGGTCCCAAAATATGAAACGGTAATCACCACGTGCTGGCAAGATTTTACAAAGAATTCTACAAAAGAAACTACTGAGAAAGCCTCTGCCACAATTGTAACGACAATGTGGCTTGATAACGGTTCTGACACCAGGGCAAACAGCCGCTTTACCAGCCATTGTACCCACATTGAGGAACACACTACCGCCCATGCCAGGAACAACAGATTCGGTGGAACGACCATCTGCGTCTCCTCCGCAACCACCGATGACTTCTCCGGCAATCGTCGAGTCATTAAGATTCATCGCCATGACACGCACGGAACCGCCATGCCCACCTTGCATATTGCCAACAACAAAGTATGAGGTATCACGAACACCATCAGCCGTGCCGCCTTTGCCTCCAATAATTTTGCCGTTATTGATCATAATGGAAGGATATATTTCTATCCAGCCACCGTCACCCGCTTTGCCATTTACGCCCGATTCATGAGCATAGTAGGCGTAGAGAATATCATCACCGCCCCGCCCATTAGCGAGAATCTCGCCGTCATTGACAAATTTATAAACAAAGAATTTGATGCTACTCCCAGAACTGGCATGTTTGTAATCACCCCCGAAGATAGCGCCATTGACACCAAAGGCACTCTGAATCTTACCCATATTGTGGATACTCGCGGCATTCATATTGAGCCACGAAGAAGGTAAATTCAATGAGTTAAAGGCACTTTGTAGTACGCCATTTTGGGCAATACAAAGCCCTTTGACTTGCAGTTGAGTCGTCAAGGAAGAAATTGAACTGGGTAAAATAACAGTATGATCCCCTTGAATCATTACCCAATCCGTTCTACCAGGTACTTTACCTGTATCCCAGGTGCTTGGATTATCCCACATTCCCCACGCGGCTTTTGAACGTACTTTCGCAACACCCGCCGCACAAGGGTCAGTATCAATACCTCTAACATTGACAATCAGCGTATCTAAACCTGTATTGCCATTTTTGTCAGTGATTTCCAAAGTCAATGTGTATTCACCAGGGGCTGTGAAGGTATGATCGACTTTGAGGGGACGTGTGGTAGTCCGTGTTCTCCCAACGGAGGTATTACCATCGCCGAATTTCCAGGTATAGTTATAGCGAGGCTTACCATCAGGATCACTGAAGGTACCACTAAAGTTAGCCAATTCACCCACGTCTAACGCAATGTCGTTTCCGACATCGACGATGGGCGGTGCTTCAACTATGACTGTGATTGTCGTGCTGGCAGTATCACCTCGCGTATCCGTCACTTTAAAAGTGGCGGTGTAGGTACCACGCTGAGTATAAGTATAGGCAGTACTTGAGGAGTAAGTATTGAGCGGGAGCAATTTGCTTGCTTTGTTGCCATCACCAAAATCCCATTCGACAAAATGTCGATCACCCGCATCAGCATCAGTAAAATCACGCATAAAGGTAAAGCTATCACCGAGCGTGATCTTAACATTGTTATCGCCTGCGGCGATGACTGGGAGATTGTTGGCAGGTGCCTGACCATCGAAAAGGCCAAAATCTATCGTGATCGTATCAGTATTATTGGCAACATTGAAGTCATGAAAGGCGATGCCCTCACCTCTGGTTGGCGCAGTTTGCCGCCATCCTTGACTCATACCACTCCAGATGGTAAAGCTACCTGTATCATGGACAGGGAACGAATAATTGCCATTCGCGTCGGTTTCAGTGCTATAAAAGCCACCTTGACCAGAATTCGCCTTGGTATTGTCCCTAAGAAATAGGGTGGTTATAGGCGTTTTCAGCGGCAGTTCCCATGTATCCTTGGTCGCATTATCGTTCCAATCCATAAAGATTGAACCTTGGATCATCGCATGGGCAGTGCTAGGCAAAACAACGCCTATTGAACTGACTGCGAATACACTCGCCATTGCTGCTTGAGCAAGCATGTTTCGTCGCTGGGGTGGTACCCCGTTTGCAAACGCCTGTTTGACAGGGCTGCATTTTTTGAGATGTTGATACATATTTATATCCTCTCTCTATGATTATGATGAAATAGTGAAATTTCCGAAATAGAAAATTCACGCCTACCACTACCAGAGTTGCTATTCTCAGTAGTAATCCCCAATGACTCGAAAATGCCACATAAAATATGGAAAGGCTCATTGCCCAGCATTTCCGCCTTGAGATTATCATTTAAAAAATATTCTCCAATATCAGTTATGTGTGTATTTATATATAGTTGGGTCGTATGACAGCATCAACGACCTAAACTATACGCCTGCCCCTCATAACCAACGATGGTCAGTAGGAATATACATTATATAGAGGCCAATTATTTTATTTCAAGTCCTTTTTGAAAAAAAATTTGGTCGATGTCGATAATGTGACTTGAACAATGATGATTGACGTGACAGATTTTTTATCGTTATGCCTGTACAAAACAAGTTGTCAATCTTCACCATTTCAGCCTTGATATAATCATTTAAAAAAGTGCTTAAAAAAACTTTTTCTCCAATTAAAAGTCTTTATATATAGTTGGGTCGTCTGACAACGTCAACGACCTAAACTATATGCCTACCCCTCATAATATGGTAAATAGGGGATATACTTTATATAAGGGCCAATTATTTTATTTCAACCCCCCTTACAGGACGATTTTCTACAACTCGACTATCCCGTTTTTGATGTTATTGACGACAATTTATTTTTGATAATAAATTTTTTTCCTAACCCACAACAACTTTAGTTCAATTCATCGCGTTAATGTGAACGTTTTTTAAAATCCGTTTATACCGTTAATCCGTTGTACTCATTATTGTTCCAAAAAAAAACCTGGCAGGTTTGTCGTTTAAATAAAAAACCGAAAATTTTACCAAAAAAAACCTGGCAGGTTTCAAAAACCTGTCAGCTTTAGTTTTCGAGGTTTCCGCTTCAAAAAACGGAAACCTCGAAACGATTTTATTACATGCACGTCCCTAATTCGTTATACTCGATCATCAAGTTTTTTCGTTACCCAACAGACCGAAATGAGATAGGCGAACGGAGCAAGTGACAAACCTGCTCCGGCAAAAATTATCCTTCTTCAAATCGTCCAAACTGCATAAAACGCTGATAGCGGTTTTCTATCAGTTCATCAATGGGGAGTTGATCAAGCCGTTCTAAATTTTCCTGCAAGACGTGGTTTAAATTCTTTGCCATTGTCTGAACATCACGATGGGCACCGCCTAAAGGTTCAGGGATAACAATATCTATTAAATCTAAATCTTTAAGACGGCTTGAAGTCATATTCATGGCTTCTGCTGCTTCAGGGGCTTTTTCAGCACTTTTCCATAAAATCGATGCACAGCCTTCGGGAGAAATGACGGAATAAGTGCTGTATTCCAACATACAGAGTTTATCGCCTACTCCGATTCCCAAGGCACCACCTGATCCGCCTTCACCGATAATGGTACAAATAATCGGTGTTTTTAAACTGGACATGACATATAAGTTACGGGCAATCGCTTCACTTTGTCCCCGTTCTTCGGCATCAACGCCCGGGTAGGCACCGGGGGTGTCGATAAAGGTAATAATGGGTAATTTAAAGCGTTCCGCCATTTTCATTAAGCGGAGTGCTTTACGATACCCTTCTGGGCGTGGCATACCAAAGTTACATTGTATTTTTTCTTTGGTATCCCGCCCTTTTTGTTGACCAATAATAACGACTGGTCGCCCTTCAAGCCGTGCCAAACCGCCAACCATTGCCGGATCATCTGCAAATACGCGATCACCATGCAATTCTTCAAAGTCGGTAAAAATCAGTTTGACATAATCAAGCATATAAGGGCGTTGTGGATGTCGGGCCAATTGGGAAATTTGCCAAGCGGTTAAGGAGGAGAAAATTGAGCGGGTTAAATCCTGACACTTGGCTTGCAGATGTGCAATTTCATCGCTAATGTTAATTTCAGTATCATTACTGACATAGCGCAGTTCTTCAATTTTCGCTTCAAGTTCAGCAATTGGTTGTTCAAATTCAAGGAAATTAAGGTTCACAGACTTTCTTGTTTCGGTTGGCGTGATAATAAAGTTTGCACAGCCTCTTTTGGGGTACAGACGTTTTGCAAGACATTATTGACTTGTTCAACAATGGGCATATCTATTTTCATTTTTTTTGCTAAACGGCTGACTTCAGAAGTTGTTCGTACACCTTCAACAACTTGTCCAATATCAGTTTGTGCCTGTTGACTTTCACTGCCTTGTGCGAGTGCGTAACCAAAGCGGCGATTGCGTGATTGATTGTCTGTACAGGTGAGCAGTAAGTCTCCTAAACCTGCTAATCCCATAAACGTTTGATGTTGTCCCCCTAGTGCGGTGCCAAAACGGACAATTTCTGTTAAACCGCGTGTAATCAGGGCAGCACGGGTATTGGCACCATAACCTAAACCGTCAACAATGCCGGCGGCTATCGCCATGATATTTTTGACGGCGCCACCGGTTTGTACACCAATGATGTCGGTGCTGGTATAAGGGCGAAAATGATGATTATGGAATAGAGTGACTAAGTCTTGGGCATAAGGTGTTGAATGTGAGGCGATGGTTACTGCTGTGGGTAGCCCTGCCGCGACTTCTTTGGCAAATGAGGGTCCTGATAAAACGGCTAAGGGTCGTTCTGTGCCTAAGACTTGTTCGGCGACTTGGTGTAGTAGTAAACCGGAATTGTTTTCTAAGCCTTTGGTTCCCCAACAGATACGAGTTTGGGCGGTCATAAGGGGCGCGATTTTTTTAAGGGTTTCACGAAAGCCATGACTGGGAACGACGATTAAAATATCATTGACTTGTGGTACATGTTCTTCTAAACAAGTAATGGGTTGTAACGTTTCTGGAAAGTGACTATTTGGTAAAAATTGTGCATTTTCCCGTGCCACAATCATTTTTTCTACATGTTCTGGAAAGAGGTCCCAGAGCAAGACTTTGTGATGATTACGCGCTAATATCAAGGCGAGTGCCGTACCCCATGATCCGGCACCGAGTACTAAAATAGTTCGCATTAGTAGCTTTCTCTTATTTTGAAACTAAACCTGACCGGTTTTTAAACCGGTCAGGTTTGACTTAAACGAGAAAATCGTAACGACTCAGGGCAACCACAAGGGATTGCCCCTACATCAGAATATTTTCGTCAGTCGGAATAAGAATATTGTTGTAGAAAATCGTAACAATTCAGGGCAACCACAAGGGATTGCCCCTACATCAGAATATTTTCGTCAGT
>JAGLHR010000644.1 GCA_023143415.1 Thiomargarita sp.
TCCTTTATGGTTGCCCTGAGTAGTATTTTGTAGGGTGGGCAACGTCTTTTTGTTGCCCACCGAGATGGGAGATGGTAGAGCAAATGGTGGGCAAGAAAAGGACCTTGCCCACCCTACAAAAAATTCTTTGGACTCCGTTTCCAAAGCTGAAGCGTTGGACTCCAAAATATCCAATATGTTAGACTGATAACGGGTTAAGGGACAGCTATACGTGTAATCAGCGCGTTAATAAAAATATCGGGTGTCACGCCCTCTGCTTCTGCTTCATAATTTAATATGATACGGTGGCGTAGAACATCATGAGCCATCGTTTGTATATCTTCTGGACTCACATAATCACGCCCTGCTAACCAAGCATGGGCGCGGGCGCACCGATCTAGCGCGATAGTCGCACGAGGGCTGGCACCATATTCTAGCCATTTTGCTAAATCTTCGCCGTAGCCACGAGGATTACGGGTGGCGAGTACCAGTTGCAAGAGATATTCTTCTAAAGTATCCGCCATATAAAGGTCAAGAATCTCCCGACGCGCACGAAATAATATTTTTTGAGTGAGTTGCTGAAAATTTGAGGGTGTTTTTGAGCCTTGTTGACGTGCCTCAGTACGCGCTAAATGGAGAATACTTTTTTCGTGGGCAGGGGCAGGGTAATCAATTTTGACGTGCATGAGAAAACGATCAAGTTGCGCCTCTGGTAATGGATAAGTTCCCTCTTGCTCAATCGGATTTTGTGTGGCCATTACCATAAATAATTCTGGTAATTGATAGGTTTGGCTGCCCACAGTAATTTGCCGTTCTCCCATCGCTTCTAGTAATGCTGATTGTACTTTTGCGGGTGAACGATTAATTTCATCAGCCAAAATCAGATTGTGAAATAAAGGGCCTCGTTGAAATTTAAAAGTGCCTTCCTGTGGTCTATATATTTCCGTGCCTGTTAAATCAGCGGGAAGTAAATCTGGGGTAAATTGGACTCGATGAAAATCGCCTTCAATGCCTTCGCTCAATACTTTAATCGCACGAGTCTTTGCCAATCCTGGTGCCCCTTCTACCAACAAATGACCTTCTGTTAATAGGGCAATTAGCAAACGTTCAACCAGCGTTTCTTGCCCAATGATTTGTTCGCTGACATAATCTTTGAGTTGTTGTACAGCAGTTTGAGTTGATTCGTTAATAATATTTTTAGTAACTAATTGATTTGACATCGTTTTTAATTTTTGCATGAATTTACATTTGAAAATAAATATGACATAATTTTAACATTTTTGGTTAAAATTTGGTTAAAATATTGGTAACGACTCCCCCTTGAAATCAATTTCAAGGCTGAAAGTATTCGAGGCTAAAGTTTTTTGAAGAAAAACTTTAGCCTCGAATAGTCTGTTAAAACAGACTAAGGATTCAGGATTTAATAACTTCCGAAACTTGAACAGCCAAACCTGACAGGTTTTTAAAACCTGTCAGGTTTAGTTTTCGAGGTTTGAATTTTTTGAAGAAAAACTCAAACCTCGAAAGTATATTATTCAATTCTCATTCCTAATTAGAAAGTTTAGCTGAGCCTGCTTTGTCTTTTAGCCTTGAAATTGATTTCAAGGCTAACAGCTAAGTCGTTACAAATATTGCTATATTCTAACTGATGTTACGCAAAACTATTCTATTCGAGCTTAGAAATCCGATTTTTGAAAAAAATCGAATTTCTTAAACATCGTTTCGCCGTTTAGAAATTCGCCGCTTAGAAATCTTTGAAAAAAATCGCTTAAACATCTTGGAAACATAATGCGTAACATCAGATTCTAACTTATTATTTTAACGCAGCGAGGTATATAAAAATGGCATTTTTTGGAGTCACCATTGAAGAAATTGAAAGTATTAGCCCAATTGAGGGGGCTGATATGATTGAAATGGCTAAACTCAAGGGATTAGCTTTTGAATTTGTTGTTGCAAAGAAAGATGATTGGAAACAGGGCATGAAATGCCTATATTTTCCAATTGATTCACTTTTGCCTGAATGGGTTCTCGAAAAATTTGGCTTAGTCGGCAAATTGAGTGGCAAAGAGAAAAATCGGGTGAAAACGATTAAGTTGAGGGGACAAATTTCTCAAGGGCTTGTGGCGACGCTTGATTTGCTGGCGGGTATGTCAACGCCCATTACAGATTTGGATGAGGATACACAATGCCAAAAGATTACTGAGTTTTTGGGTGTTGAAAAATATGAACCGCCTGTTATTCCTTGTCACGCTGCTAGACTCATCAGGTTGCCTGTTGGACTTTCTGCTTATGACATTGAGGGGGCAGATAGGTATGTCGATGTTGCTGAAGAATTGATGCCGCAATCGGTAGAAATTACTGAAAAACTGGAAGGGCAGAATTTTTCAGCAACTTATTCCGTCTTGGATAATAAAATTTATGTCAATCAACGTAAATTTTCTATTCAGCCTATTGAGGAACAGGTTCATGAGTTTTGGAAGGTGGCGGAAAAAAAAGGCATTATCAAGTTTGTGGAAAGCCTGAAGATGTCTTATCCGGGTAAAAATGTGACGGTTTATGGTGAATTTATCGGTCCAAAAACGCAATCGAACATTTATAAGTTAAAGGATTTTGAGGTGAGACTTTTTGATATTAAGATCAATGAAAAATGGCTCACGCCTGATGTTCGACAATCTGTTATTGAGAAACATTTTGGCCACTTGGATATTCATGTGCCGATTCTTGCCATGAATGTGATTTTAAAAGAATGGCTTGATGGAAAAAGTTTTATCGAAGCCTCGCATGGTGTTTCTCAATTACATAAAACCACCAGAG
The DNA here is from genome assembly GCA_023143415.1 of Thiomargarita sp. Taxonomy (GTDB): domain Bacteria; phylum Pseudomonadota; class Gammaproteobacteria; order Beggiatoales; family Beggiatoaceae; genus QNES01. The sequence continues at coordinate 2,794 of JAGLHR010000644.1, forward strand.
AGGGGGTCGTGATCAAGCCGATGATAGAATCACGGCATGAAAAAATTGGACGGCTTGTCATAAAGCAGCGCGATCCCATTTATCTGTCTAAAACGAATAATTAAATTGAGTACAACGGATTTGCGGAATAATTTTTTATAGGTGAATTAGAACTTGAGATTATAACTCTTAACTCAAAACTAATCCTTTCTAAAATCCGTTGTACTCAATATTTTATAAGTTAATGACTGATGTTACGCAAAGCGATTCTATTCGCCGCTTAGAAATCCGATTTTTTGAAAGGATTTCTTAAACCTCTTGGAAACATAGTACGTAACATCAGTTAATGAGGTATATTATTCAATTCTCATTCCTTAACAAGCGTAGGATGGGTAGGAGCGAAGCGGCACTATTTCTCAATTAATATTGAATAGTTGCGGTGGGTTTCGTTTCACTCTACCCACCCTAC
>JAGLHR010000645.1 GCA_023143415.1 Thiomargarita sp.
TGGACTCCATTGCCAAATCTGAAGGTTTGGACTCCATTGCCAAAGCTGAAGCGTTGGACTCCATTGCCAAAGTTAAAGCTTTGGAGTCCAAAAATTTTAGCTCTTAATTTGAAGAATCCTTGCCCAGAAGTTGAGGAATATCCCAATTAAGTTCAGGGGTTTTATCAGTAAATTGCCTGAAAATCTTCAGCGTTTTAATAAACCAATCATGGATTGCTTGTAGTTGATTCACCTCATCGTCAAATTCTGTGAGCGGTTTTTGAATGACGATTTTCATGCCAGTAGCTCTTTCTTCAAATATAAAACCAGAATGAACCGAAAAAAGGTGTTTATTTTGCCTAAAAGCGTTTTTTAAGAGCGTGTATTGGTTGTGCGCTCTGTCGCACCAGTGCCATACGGCTATGTTTGTTGAGGTGTTTGTTAATTTTTCATAGTCAAAACAAGCAGTTATTTCAGACCATCCACCTTCCCCTGGCAGAATGTCGTGTTTCATCATGCGATATGAGTTGAGTTCAAGTAGCAGTTTAAGACGTTCTGCTGTTCTTTTTGGTGCGCCCTGATTGGGATAACCAAATAGCGTGGTAAATTCAGTGGCAACGGAATCTAAACACTCATCCATTTTTTTGATGGTGTCATTTAATGTGGAGATGGCATTTAAGTCATCAGTATTCAATTCCGTGATCCCTTTCATATTGTTATCCTCAAGAAAGTCAAGAAATGCACTGACTAATGGATTTTTTGGATAGGATTCTAAAAAGGTGCAGATGTCTGCAAAGCGGAATTGTGCAAAATCAATATCCTTTATTACTTGTGTGTCATAGTATTTGGAACAGTATCTCAAATAAACATTTGAGTATTCTTGCTGTTCAGTTTTTAATAGGGCTTGGCATTTTTCAAAATGAGAGGTTTCTATAACAGTTTGAACAGAATTGGCTAAAAAACACAAGTTTTTATTATTGAAAAAAACCAAATCTATGGTTAAATCATCATAAAAACGTTGCGTTTCTAGTACAAAATTGCGCCCTTTAATGCCTAATATTTTGTTGACAAAATTATCTAATAATGTCTGATCGGAGCGCAATACGCCTGCTAAAATTTCAGTTGTGAAGTCTTCTAGCCCATAAGCGTTATGGAATAATTGACTAAATAATGGATTGTTCATTTTTATCCAATTGTTAATTGTTAATTTGTCAATTGTCTTTCAAAATTTGTAACTACTCAGGGCAACCATAAAGGATTGCCCCTACAATATTCTTATGAACTGATGTTACGTACTATGTTTCCAAGATGTTTAAGAAATCCGATTGTTCTGAATCAGAATTTCTAAGCATAGAAT
>JAGLHR010000646.1 GCA_023143415.1 Thiomargarita sp.
GTTTTTTCTTTAAAAAAACTTTAGTCGAGGTTTGAGTTTTTTGAAAAAAAACTCAATTCTAGGTTCAAGTTTTTTCGGTAACTTGAACCTAGAATCGACTCTCGAATGCTTTCAGCCTTGAAATTGATTTCAAGGCTAAGTAGTTACTAATTAATCAAGGACTAACATCATAATTCACCGTTGCAATAGCCCAACTGATATGATTACCCACATTTTTTCGTCGCAAAACTTCACCCAGTTGTTGCTTTAACGGTTGTAACGCAACTTGGGCATTTTTTGAACTCACTTGGCTAAAAGCGACAGGCAATGAATCTTGCAAAGTCGATAATTCGTTGGCATTATTCACTAAAAGGGCGACCAATAATTGTTTACCTGCTATTCTAGGCACCAATAAATCAAAGCCAGAATATATCTCTGGAATAGTGCGTGGTTTACCCCCTATGATTCTGACACTTTTTTGGGAATGATATGAATTGGGATAGAGACGTTTTAACTTGCCTGCACTATCAACATCAAATAGTAATAAATAACCCGTTTGGCTACTACTTATTTTGACTTGCATCCTTTGACCCTGTTGAAGACGATGAGAGGGCAAAACATTCAGATGTAAATCACCAAATTGGGGTTCAATAAATTGGGGTTCAATTATAACCCCGCTCTGAACCGCGCTCTGAGGTATAGAATCAATAATAGCAGCCCAGATACGAATATCCTCATCTGACATACTGGATTTCATTTCCAACTGTGGAGTTAAGCCACGTTGACAGTGGGGTATTGTATCGCAATACGCTTTTGATTCACGGCGCGTATATGCCAACAACTCACGATGACTGACTTTGTCATCAAAATTACTGTCCGCCTTTTTATCTCGAATACCTTCAATAAAACGGCGGGTAAATACACCCCTAGGCGGATTGATACTGATATCAACTAAGGCTACTTGTCTTGCACCCACAGCACTATAAGCAACAACATTCCCTTGAGATTCCACAAAAGCGTCTCGTTCAAACCCACTTTTTGTGCTAGAAGGTGGCTTTCCCCAAATAGTAGGTACTTTGATAGTCGGATCAGAGCGGCCAAACGCGCTTTTAGTTATCGTACCTGAGTGACAAGCATCAACAATAATCATCGCTTGACGGCCATTCAATCGTTTCAAACGCTGATTAATGTCATCATCCCGAACCAAATTAATCCTTTTGCCATTCTGTTGACAAGCATTAACGGGACATAATGCTTCATCAAAACCATCACTTTCATCTGGAGAGCCGTTATTATCTTGAACATAAGTGCCATGTCCACTATAGTAGAACAACACTTTATCGCCCACTTGACTGCCCCCAATGAGCCATTCATCAAAAGCCCTCAATATACCGTCTCTAGTCGCATCATCATCTGTCAAGGTGCGAATTTGCCCAGGTTGATAGTGCCACTCGGATTGGATAAACTGTGTCATATTTTCGACATCTTGTTTACTACCGACGAGTGACTGAATACATTGATAATTATCAATGCCAACTAACAGGGCTCGATTTTCAGCGTAACAGGCAGTGATGATGCCCATAAAACCGAATAAAATGCAGAATACTTGTTTAAAAGTCATCATATTGATTTTCTCCAAAAAA
>JAGLHR010000647.1 GCA_023143415.1 Thiomargarita sp.
AAAAACTTTAGCCTCGAAACCATTATTATTAGAGATGAAACAAAAAAGCACTATTCTAATTGTTGATGATGACTCAATAGGGCGTGAAACCCTAAATGTATTACTCTGTAATCAGGGATATAACTTAGCTTTTGCTGTCAATGGACCAGAAGCCTTAATTAAAGCAGCAGATTTAAACCCTGATGTCATCTTATTGGATGTCATGATGCCGGGTATGGATGGCTTTGAAGTTTGCCGACGTTTGCGTAAAGATACATCACTCGCTAACGTACCCATTCTCATGCTCACATCCTTAGGTGATCGTGAATCACGCTTACAAGGTATTGAAGCTGGCGCAGACGACTTTATCTCCAAACCCTTTGACACCTTTGAATTGCGGGCGAGATTAAAAACCATTACAAAGCTTAATCGTTATCACACCTTACTCGTAGAGCAAGCTAAGTTTGAATGGGTTGTTGAGCAGGCTGACGATGCTTATGTGATACTTGATCACAATGATCAAATATTTTATGCCAATTCACAAGCGCGTAAGTATTTTAACTTGCAGACAAAGCAAGATGAACCGATAGGTGAAAAATTCTTAGAATTGGCGACTAAACACTACCATTGCGAGCCGCAGCAAGCTTGGACAAATTGGTTAGAATATACCAACCAATCTTCTCCTCGCTATCTTGTGCATCCAGAAACCTCAAACGCTCACGCACTCTGGTTACAAGTTGACGTGATGGAAATGTCGCGAGGTACAGGCGAAAAGTATTTAGTTCGTCTGCGTAATGTGACAGATACGATTTTAGCTGAAAGACGAAAATGGACTTTCCAAGGGCAAATACGTCACAAGCTGAAAACACCCCTTTCTCCCATCACGATGGGGCTTGAATATCTTAAAAGCAATTACGCAGATTTGAGTGATACGGATAGAAAAGAATTTATTGAAATTGCTTACTCTGGCGCGACACGCCTCCATGCTGAAATTGAAGAAATTTTCAGATACCTGGATGTCTCTGATGTGCTTAAACCAGAATTTGGCATTTGTCAGATCACTGATATTCTGTTGATCATCGACACCATTCAAGAAGACATGGCACTTAAATCCGTTCATGTTTCACAGAAGAATATTAAAAACCCCGATAATATTTCTATCTTTTTTTCTCCACAGGCAATGGAATTGGTATTGACAGAACTCTTATCCAATGCTAAAAAGTTTCATCCCGAAGGTTCGCCCCGCTTAGAAATCAATATATCTGCTGTTCCAGAAGGCTTATGTCTGCAAGTTTGTGATGATGGATTGCAATTGTCGCCTGAGCAAATGGCTAATATTTGGACTCCCTTTTATCAGGGCGAGAAAAGTTTTACTGGTGAAGCAGAGGGAATGGGGCTTGGTTTATCAATGGTGGCTTCATTGATATGGGAAATAGGGGGTACATGCCATGCCTATAACCGTAAAGAAAAAAAGGGGATAATTATAGAATTGACTTTGCCCTTTGCTAATACTTTCGAGGTTTGAACTCAAGGTTAATCGTTTTTCGTAACGACTCAGCCGTTAGCCTTGAAATCAATTTCAAGGCTAAAAGCATTCGAGGTTTTAGTTTTTTAAAGAAAAACTAAAACCTCGAATAGTCTGCTAAAGCATACTAAAGATTGAGCCATAAAGCCAGCCGACAAGAACGGAGACTTTATCATGAAAAAAGAAAGCATTGTTAGATATTCTACCGAAGAACTCAAAAATTTCGAGATAAATGGCGGTGATAAAACAGATTGGCAAAGTCTCAGTCTTATGAAAGACGAAGATATCAAGTATGATGAAGATTCACCAAAAATCACCGAAGAGATGTTTTCCAAAGCCACTACACCAAAACAGAACCAAACGGAAATCACCTTATCATTGGATTCAGATATGGTTGAGTGGTATACCACTCAGAAAATTGCTTATCAATCGTTAATAAATACGCTGTTACGCTCTTATATGGAAGTGCACAGTTATAATCGCTAATATCCGAATCATTAATGCCCGCTTGAAACTATCTACAGCTAACATCGTAAACCCATAATATTCACTGAAAGCCATATTTGCACCTTATGTTGATAGTTAAAAAATGTTAGTGATACAAGAAACGGGCAGTTTTTTGAAAAAACTGCCCGTTTCTAACCCGTGCTGAAATCCGTTTATTCATCTGCTGTACTATTTTTAGTTATAAAATCAACGAGTTACATTATAAAAATTTTGTCCTGTATAGAACATTGTAAAAAAACGGTTTAATCCTGTCAATCCCTTAATCCATTTTCCAGCCTAAAGTTTTTCTTCAAAAAACTAAAACATCAAATCGAATCCTGTTCAAAAAAATTTAAGGAGCTACAAACTTTTGAACCCGCATCAAAAAACAGACTATCAAAAAGAACTCTCTGCGGCACAAGCAGAAATCGCCCGCCTACAGCAAGCCCTTGATGAACAGACTAAAGACATTAATAAACTGATCCAATGGATGCAAAGCCTACAGCAAGATATTCTAGCGGTTTATGATTCAGCCACTTGGCAAATGGGCAATTCGATAACAGGGCTTATTTTAAAATTGCTACGCCGCTCAGTCGGCGTGACGGCTCGTGATCATATCAATAAAATCTTATTTGACTTTGACGTTTGGAAAATAAACTTTCAAGCTTTAAATTTTTCTTCAAAAAACTTAAACATCGAATTTCAAAATCGGCGACAACAAGGTTTACAGTCTTATATGCCCTGGCATGATATTAGGGAATATGCGCTATGGATAAAGCAGTATGATACTTTGAATCATACTGAACTTGTAAAAATGCAGAAAAGTATAGCAGAATGGCAACATCGCCCCGTTATCTCAATACTCGTGCCGCTATGCAAAGAAACTTTGCACGCCATTGAATCTGTGCGTCGTCAAATTTATCCCCATTGGCAATTATGTATTGCCTATCAAAACACTTTGCCAGAAAGTCTTATTAAAGAGATTAATTTAGATGATCGTATTAAAAGAATAAGTTGTACAGAAAATCAGACTCTTTTGAATAGCGCATTAAGCATTGCAACCGGCGATTTTATCACTTTAATGGGCGCAGAAGATCAAATTCCCGCTTATGCCCTCTATAAAATTGTCGAAATACTGAATACCCATCCTGAAACTGATCTGATTTATACTGATGAAGATAAATTAAATCATAAAGGGCAACGCTACGATCCCTACTTTAAATCTGACTGGAATCCTGACTTATTTTATTCACAAAATTTCATCCGTCACTTAGCCGTGTATCGCCGCACTATTATAAATCATATCGGCGGCTTTAAGGCAGATTATCCAGATAATGAAGATTATGATTTAACGTTGCGATTTATTGAACGCACTAAACGTATTCGCCATATTCCACAGATTTTATATCATGAAAACGCTTTGAAAAAGAGGAATGCTAAAACAGCCTGCCAAGCTTTGCAAGCCCATTTTCAACGTTTAAAGCAATCCGTTAAAGTCGTTGAAGCCATTGGTGAACATACTCGCGTCATTTATCCGCTACAAAAAAAGCCCCCATTAGTCAGTTTAATTATCCCTACCCGTGATAAACTGAAATTGTTGCGTGGTACAATAAATGGCATACTTAATCAAACAAGCTACAAAAATATTGAAGTCATTATCATGGATAATGGCAGTGAAGAATCGGATACTTTAGATTATTTCCAACAAATACAAGAAGATAAACGAATCACCGTTATTCGCCATGCTGCCCCGTTTAATTATTCACAATTGAATAATATTGGGGTATCTCATGCGGATGGAGAAATAATTGGCTTAATAAACAATGACTTAGAAGTTATTTCACCTGAATGGTTGACGGAAATGGTCAGTCATGCGCTGCGCCCTGAGATTGGCGCGGTGGGTGCTAAACTTTACTATGCCAATGAAACAATCCAACATGCTGGCGTAACTATCGGATTAGGCGGCATGGCAGGGCATCACTTTAAATTTCTCGCAAGGGAAACGCCTGGTTATCATTGGAAACCCTTTTTAATTCAAAACTACTCAGTCGTCACTGGCGCGTGTCTCATCCTACGCCGCAATATATTTGAAGACGTGGGCGGATTAAACGAAAAACACCTCAAAGTCGCCTTTAATGATGTTGATTTATGTTTGCGTCTGCGTGAACGGGGTTATCGAATTGTTTGGACACCCTACGCTGAACTCTATCATCTTGAATCTGCCAGCCGAGGCGTGGATAATACATTAAAAAAATATTTACGCTTACGACATGAACTTAACTATATGAAAAAACGGTGGGGTGACACTTTATTAACTGATCCCTATTATAATCCTAATTTAACGATTGAATATGAAGATTTTTCTTTGGCTTATCCACCTAGAGTTTGAAAGTGATAACTGATAACTGATATGAGCGAATCTACTTTAGTCATTCATATGCCACAACGATTGTACCAGCGGCTTCAACGGTTTACGGCACTGAGTCGCCGATCACTGGAAAGCGTCGTTTTACAGACTCTTGATGCCAATGTACCCTCTTTGCCAGAGAATTTACCTGAAACTCTGCGTGAAATATGGTTTGCATTAGACAAGTTAGATGATGACGCTTTGTGGAGCATTGCTCGTGGTACGATAAGCCAGCAGCATCAGGAACAATATAGTCTCTTATTGGAAAAAAACCGCATCGGTACTTTGACTGCCTCTGAACAGACTTTGCTGGAAAAACGATACTTTGATGCCAATCAATATATGCTCCGTAAAGCTTATGCAAATATGCTGCTCAAGTGGCGCGGTTATCAACTCCCAACATTGGCTGAACTTTCATGTCAATAACGTATATTCCTGCTGAACTCCGTCGTCAAGTACGAGCAGATGCTGGCCGACACTGTGGTTATTGCCTAAGTGCCGAAATGATTACAGGCATACCATTAGAGATTGAACATACTATCCCTGAATCGCTTGGGGGGAAGACGGTACGAGAGAATTTGTGGTTAGCTTGCCATAGTTGTAACAAATTCAAAGGAAATCGTATCCAATTTGTCGATCCACTGACAAAAAAAATGGTGCCTTTTTTTAATCCTCGTACCCAAAACTGGCACAAACACTTCCACTGGAGTTTTGATGGCACCCTCATTGTTGGAGATACGCCTTATGGTCGAGCTACCATAGAAGCATTACAGTTAAACAACGAATATGTTGTTGAAGCACGACGTGTTTGGGTCATAGCTGGTTGGCATCCTCCAACGGATTAGTGCATTCCTTTAGTCGTGAGAAGGATAATTGATAACTGAGCCTAAAAATGGTTAATTATATTCCCTTTGTTCAAGCCCGTGGCGCATTATGTTATGAATGAATTAATTTTTATTGTTGAATCTGCCCCAGAAGGTGGTTACACCGCTCGCGCCCTTGGTGCGTCAATTTATACAGAGGCTGATAATGATCGAGGCTAAAGTTTTTTGAAGAAAAACTTTAGCCTCGATCACTGAACTACGTCATCAAATTCGCGATGCCGTGCGTTGTCATTTTGAATCAGAAAAACGTCCTAAAATGATTTTCTCGTTCCCACGACGGCGCGTTCATCGTTAGTCACAAGTATTTAAGTATTTGATTTA
>JAGLHR010000648.1 GCA_023143415.1 Thiomargarita sp.
ATATACAATCCTTGTAGTTACTGTTGTCAGACGAAAAACTGGCGGGCTGTTCGAGTTTTAATAATGCAATAATTCAATCGCCATGCCTATCCCTTGCGCTTCACAAAATGGCTTTGCTTCTCCCGTAAAATCTCCCACCGATAGAAAAGCGGGTAAAACCTGTCTTTCAGGAAAAAGCAACTGATAAGTTTCCACTTTCTCCCAAAAATCTTCCACCTCTTTGAGAGTCGTTTTCACCTTCTTCTTTCTCACCTCAACTAAAACCACTCTCCCACAATTAGATTCCGCCACAATGTCAATTTCCATTCCTTTGCCATCTTCGCGCTGAAGCAGAAAACGTTCTCTGACGAATGTGATATTCAATTCCGTGTGATCAGCAACATTCTCGAAAAAGTCTGATAACCGAAATCTCTTGCGATTCCGAAAAGCGGTTGCTAATAAATGTTCACCCACAATACCAATGTAATAACTCAGTTTACCTCGCAATGAGCGATTTTCAGTATTGAGTTTTTCAATAATCATGCTAAACTCTTCTGAAAAATTAGGCGCGAAACCTTCAATTTCTTTATCAAGACAACGGCGTAAAACTAAATTCAAGGTGCCATCTTCCAAACCTTTAAAATCAATATTAGAAGCGCCTTTCTTAATCACATCAATTTTCGACAAAATCACCAATTCCTTTTGGATTTCATTGACTTCTAAATCAAGAGATAACTCCTTTTTGAGTTCTTGAGGTGTCCAATAACGTTCGGAATGCTTATTCAAATGCAGCAACAGGTTCTTGGCATTTCGGTTATTCACCTGATCCAAGATTTTGTTCAGATACTCGCCCCAAGTTAAAAACATTTCAGCCGTATCATCTGAAATTTCATAATTAACCGTATTAACCACCCCCTCTGAAGTCGTCAATTCTTTCTCTTCAAAATCACTGCAAATCACACAGTAAATAAAAAAGGGATCCGCCATACACAGTTCATTAATTTGAACCGCGGTTTCATTCG
>JAGLHR010000649.1 GCA_023143415.1 Thiomargarita sp.
GAATTTTCAGAATTTGAGAATTTTCAAAATTTAAAACCTTTTATCCTTTATACAGGACATTTTTTTATAACTTATTGATTTAAATTACTTTCAATTATTAGAATCAGAATTTTCAGAATATTCGAGTCGAGCCTAAAGTTTTTTCTTTAAAAAACTTTCGCCTCGAATTTTCAGAATTAAAAATAAAATTGATTTCGAGATTCAAGCTTTTTGACCAACTTGAACCTCGAAACCTTCGCCAAAGGATTTTGAACTTGCTGGAATCCTGTTCAAAAAATTTTTATTGGCGATAAAAGGTTTTAAATTCTGAAAATTTGAGAATTTTCAGAATTAAAAATCAAGTGAGTTTTCATTAACTTATGAGGTTTTAAATTTTGTTAATTCTATTCGAGGCTAAAGTTTTTTAAAGAAAAACTTTAGCCTCGAATATTCTGAAAATTCTGATTCTAATAATTGAAAGTGATTTAAATCAATGATTTATAAAAAAGGTCCTGTTCAATAGAGTTTTTTTTAAAAAAACTAAAACATCGAAATGATAAATGAAAAGTCAATAAACTTGAGCCTCATTTTTTTATAATTCATTGATTTAAAAAGATATAATTTTTTGAGTCATTAAAAAATAATTATCTTAAAAATCAATTGCTTGCTTTTTTAACAATTTAAAAATTGATTGATGCAAAGCAAAATAACATCAAAAACTGGCCATGAACGAGTGTAAATCATTGTTTTTCAATATAATATTTTTTTTCATGGAATGGAGTTCAACTTTTGATTAAACGAATTTTCACCACTCCTGTCCAAAGCTAAAGCGTTTTCGATTCGAGGTTCAAGTTTTTTTCAGTAACTTGAACCTCGAATTTCGTTTTTTTGAAAAAAAAACTAAAACCTCGAACTCCAAAAAACGTCCAAAGCTAAAGATTGGCTAAGGAGTTTGACTGGGCGGTGTGGTAGGCACCACTCGTCCTGTTTGAGTCGTCTGACTCTGTGACACAACAGGTTGTTCAGATTGCTGAGAAGGTGACACAGTCATCTTTTCTGGGTTCTGGGGCATCGTTTTTTCTTGAACTTGAATTTTTTTTGGTACCGTTGAGTTCATTGATTCAAGGGGCAGCCCATGCTGATTGGGGGGGGAATAGGGCAAGGATGAAGGACTTTCTGCATTTAATATCAATGGTAATCCCTCATGCCCTCCGCCAATCAGTACAATTTTGGTATTATTGGATTGAGCTAATAGTTCTGTCGCTTGAATACCTCTCCATGTTAATATTTCCCCCTCAGGTATTGCTGAGGCAACCGTTTTTAAATGATCACGAATACCCTCAGCTTCAATACGTTTTCTTTCGGCCTCAACTTTTTCTTTTTCAACAATAAATTTATGGGCTTCAACCAGGTGTTTTTGTTGGATCTTAAATTTAATCGACTCTGCTACGATATTGGGCAAACTAATCTGTTTAATGAGTACATCATCAACTTGGATAAACCGCTGTGCGACTTGTTCTATCGCTTCATTAATAGCAATGGTAATCACTTTTCTACCCGTCGTATAAATTTCGTCAGAAGTCATCGTACCAATCGTTTCACGCAAAACAGCGGTCACTTCTGGAATAATAACCACTTCCAGATAATTGGGTCCAATCTTTTGATGTAATAAAGCGATAAATCGGTATTCTGGTCGAAAACGGATAGACAGGTATAACTGGACATTTAAACCGGTTATCGTTAAGACTTCAAGCTCATGTTCTCTTGCTCGAAGCCTCGCATTGTAAATAACCATTTCATCCCAAGGAAAAATAAAGTGTATGCCTTCAGGATAGACTTTATCCACTTCAGTGCCACCAAAAAAACGGCTCCAAAAAACACCTGCTTCACCTGGCTTAATGGTTATAACGATACTAGGACTAAAGTAAATAAATAGGAGTAAGAAAATGAGTAATAATACTTGAAGTGGGATAGTCAGTTTATCTAACCGCTGTTTTAATTTGTCAAATGCCTTCATGACAACCTATATCAATTGGAAAAAGGAATGAAATCGGTAAAGTGGAAAATAGGTGATTACAAATACACAATAATTCATTCACCATTATGTGATGATTAATACTAATGCTCCCATAATGGGAGAAAATATCGTGGAAAAAAAGAAATAACCCCAAAAGCCCATTTTCTTTTTTCGACCAAATATTCCCACTAAAAAACAGGATAATAAATAAACAGCTTGTATAAGTGGTGCTAAAGTAAATACGATATTTAACGGTAAAAAATTAATAGCTTGCATAATTATTATTCTTAATTTGTCACTACTCAGCCTTGAAATCAATTTCAAGGCTGATAGCTAGGTTCAGTTAAATGATTTAATTAGTCTGCTTTAGCAGACTTTAGCTTTTACTTGAACATCAAGTTTTTCGTCTGACAACAGTAACTACAAGGATTGTATATAAAA
>JAGLHR010000065.1 GCA_023143415.1 Thiomargarita sp.
CCGACTTCCATTTGAAGTTCATTCACCTCATATTCTTCAGCCAGTATGTGACATAACGCTTGTAAATCAACCTGTTTTTCATGGTTCGGTTGTGAGATAACAGAAGCACCTGCTTTTTCTAACATGGCTTTAATTGTTTTATTATAAGAAGCCGTAAAAATCACTGTTTTTCCGGGTAAACTTAACAAACGTGCTTCTGGCGGTATACTTAAATGTGTATCAACGACGACTCGTAAAGGTTGCTTAATCACGGGAAGTTTATCAGTGTGCAATTGGCAAGGGAGTTCTTCTTCACGCACCGTCAGTTGAGGATCATCAGCCAATACTGTACCCGCCCCCGTCATGATAGCAGAACTACGTGCGCGTAAACATTGCACATCACGACGCGCTTCTTGGGAAGTAATCCATTTGCTTTCTCCAGAAGGCATTGCCGTGCGTCCATCTAAACTCATCGCCAGCTTACAGCGAATATAAGGACGATTATGGCGCATACGCATGAAGAATCCTGGATTCAGTTGCTCGGCTTCCTGACTCAAAACGCCAGTGTTTACCGTAATGCCTGCCTTTCGTAACTGTTCAATGCCCTTTTTAGAGACTAAGGGATTTGGATCTGTCATTGCAACAACGATGCGGGTGATGCCTGCTTTAATCAGGGCATCGGTACAAGGGGGAGTACGACCATAATGACAACAAGGTTCAAGGGTGACATAACAGGTTGCGCCCGCTGCTTTTTCTTTTGCCATCGATAGCGCGTGAATTTCGGCATGGGGTTCACCCGCGACTTGATGCCAGCCTTCGCCGACAATTTTACCATCATGTACAATGACACAGCCCGTGCGGGGGTTAGGATCAGTACTCCATAAACCTCTTTTAGCCAAGCGCAAAGCGCGAGCCATATAGTATTGGTCATTGAATTCTTTTCCGATTTCCCCTTTTTTTAAAGGGGGATTAGGGGGGATTTTCGCGTTTATCATATTACTAACTGTTGCTTATGGTTCGCTTTTGGGACTAGATGTTTAAATTCATTCAAACTCAAAAAAAACCTCAGATTTTTGTAGGGTGGGCAAGGTCCTTTTCTTGCCCACCATTTTGCTCAAAAAAACCTCAGATTTTTTGTAGGGTGGGCAAGGTCCTTTTCTTGCCCACCATTTTGCTTACCATTTCGGTGGGCAACAAAAAGACGTTGCCCACCCTACATACTACATACTACTGACAAAGTTAATGTTGGACTCAAAATCACAAAGCTAAAGCGTTGTACTCCAATACGCCCAGAGTTAATGTTGGATACCAAATCACAAAGTTAATGTTGGATACCAAATCACAAAGCATTTTCAAAAAAAAATTCAACTTCAAAAAAAAATTCAACTCTTAATTCGCATTACCATTTCGCCGCTGCACCAAAGTTGCTCACCCTACAAAATACGACAAAATATTGTGTTCCTCAAGTCTGCTCATAGACAGGAAAACGGGAGGTCATTTTTAATACTTCTGCTTTTATTGAGGCTTGTCGCTCAGTATTTTTTACATCATCAAGAATATCACAAATCCAATTGGCGATTTGGCGAACTTCGGCGACACCTAAACCTCGCGTGGTGACGGCTGGCGTACCAATACGAAGTCCACTGGTTACAAAAGGCGATTGTGGATCATTGGGAACCGTGTTTTTATTCACGGTAATATTCGCTTGTCCTAAGGCGGCATCAGCCACTTTGCCTGTGATTTCTGTTCCAATGAGATCAACTAAAAACAAATGATTGTCAGTGCCGCCTGAAACGATTTTATAGCCCCGTTCCTTTATCACTGCTACCATGGCTTGTGCATTTTTGATGACTTGTGCTTGATACGTTTTAAATTCTGGTTGTAAGGCTTCTTTGAGCGCAACGGCTTTTGCGGCGATAACATGCATTAAAGGGCCGCCCTGTATGCCAGGGAAGACTAAGGAGTTGAGTTTTTTCTCAATATCGGGATTCGCTTTGGCAAGAATTAATCCGCCCCGAGGGCCACGCAAAGTTTTATGCGTTGTTGTCGTCGTGACATCAGCAATTTGCACAGCGCTTGGATATAAGTCAACTGCAATTAA
>JAGLHR010000650.1 GCA_023143415.1 Thiomargarita sp.
TGGATTCCAATAAATATTCCTTAACTTAATGGCAGTGACCCTACGCTTGCTTTCCTTCGAGTATCCTTTAAGCAGTAAATCTTTAACGATTTGTTCCAATTTTTCCAACCAAGTGGCTCCTTTTTCTTTTCTCCCTCTGCTTATGATTTTTGTGAAATAACAAGAATTACGTTGTATAATTAAATTTAAAATTCGGCTTTGAGCATCAAAAATAATAGTGGATTTACGCACTGAGTACAACGGATTCTCGTGAAATCACGTTTTTTTCAAATCCGTTTAGTCCGTTAATCCGTTGTACTTATTATTCTAATGTCAATTTTAATTCTTTAGGATAAATTATGAGAAATAAACGAAAATACGCCGCATTGATATTATCACTCAGTCTTTTTGAATACGCAATAGCTGCACCGAGAATAATCGGAGGTGAAGAAGCGAGGCGAGGCGAACAACCCTGGATGGCAGCCCTCGTTTTGAGAGAAGCCCCGCTTTTGGAAAATCCAATCAAAGAATCCTTCGAGAAGCCACCTTTAGAGCCTTCACTCTTTGAACAATTCTTCTGTGGTGGAACACTCATTCACCCAGAATGGGTATTGACTGCCGCTCATTGTGTAGAAAATCAACCAAAAGACACATTCGATATTATCTTAGGTTTACACAGCCTCATTTTAGATGAGGGCGAACGCATCCATGTCAGCGAAGTGGTATTACATCCAGACTATGATCCAAAAACCATAGATTTTGATATTGCGTTAGTGCGCTTAGAAAAGCCAGCGACACAAACGCCTATCAAACTGATTGATCAAAACCTCTCATTTTCTGAAGACAGGATGGCAAAAGTGTTCGGTTGGGGTAATACGTTTAATTTGCCTGTCAACACATGGATTAATGATTTCTGGATATTTTTTCTGAAACCGGAGTTAGAAGCGTTTTATGCTGACATCTATAATGAACTGGCTTCCGCATCCTGTCGAGATGATTTTGACTGTTTTATGGCAGAAATTGAAGAAACGCTTTCCCTGACGTTAGGAAACCTTCTCTATGAAAGCCTTTCTGAAAGTTTGCCGATACCCTTATATACTCGTCCGTTCAAGTTGCAAGTCGTTGATGTACCTATTGTTTCTAATGAGAATTGCCAAGCGGCAGTTGAACCTTACTTGGGTGAAGAGGTGATCACAGAACATAAGTTATGTGCTGGATTTCAAGAAGGGGGGAAGGATGCTTGTTTTGGAGACAGCGGTGGACCTTTACTTATTCAAGAGGGTGAACAATGGACACAAATTGGTATTGTCAGTTTTGGTGTCGATTGTGCCATGCCGTTTATACCTGGCGTTTATACCCGGCTATCATCGTTTTTGGATTTCATTGATACGACAATCAAGGCTCAAATGTTCACAGTTCAATGTCCTAAAATAGCCCCAGATGTGACGGTTGATGTGATTTCTACAACAAGGAATAGCAGAAAAATCTCTCTTTCTTGGCAAACGGTACCAACGGCGAAAAACTATAGGTTATTTTTCGCGCCCTATCCCATAGGTCAACCGGTTAAAAACGGTGAGATTGGTAGTGAATTGAAATTAGAAATTGAATTATCATCGGGTCAAAATTTCTATATAGCCCTTCAAGCTTACAATGAGACATGTAGTGGCCCTTTGTCTGCCCTAAAGTCTATCATTATTCCATGAGCCTATTCATTTTTACTCGCTCATCAAGTTTTGCGTGAAAATGGAGTCCATTCGATTCAAATTAAGAGTGAAAATAGGAGTCCAACGCTTCAGCTTTGGGCGGACTGACAAAGCTAAAGCGTTGTATTCCAAAGCCAAAGCAAAAAAGCTAAAGCGTTGTACTCCAAAGCAACAAAGCTAAAGCGTTGTACTCCAAAACCAAAGCAACAAAGCTAAAGCGTTGTACTCCAAAGCCAAAGCAACAAAACTAAAACCTCGAACTCCATTTTGTACATTTATTGATTTTCAACAACCCGCTTTTCAATTTTAGCCCGCCACTCTGCTGGTCCTGTTTCATGCACAGATTCCCCACGCGCATCTACAGCAACCGTCACTTGCATATCTTGCACCTCAAATTCATGCACCGCTTCCATGCCCAAGTTCGCAAAGGCGACCACTCGTGAAGCGCGAATTGCTTTAGACACCAAATAGGCGGCACCGCCTACCGCCATTAAATACACCGCCTTATGTTTCTTAATGGCCTCAATAGCTTTGGGACCACGTTCCGATTTACCAATCATGCCAATGATGCCTGTTTTCTCCAACATCATATCTGTGAATTTATCCATGCGCGTCGCTGTCGTGGGACCAGCCGGTCCAACAACTTCATCACGCACTGCATCAACAGGACCAACATAATAAATAAAGCGATTTTTGAAATCTAAACCCTCTGGAAGCGGTTTTCCCTGAGCAAATAAATCGGCAATCTGTTTATGGGCAGCATCGCGCCCTGTTAAGAATTTGCCATTCAGTAATAAAGATTCACCCGGTTTCCATTGTGCTATTTCCTCCTGTGTCACCGTGTTAATGTTCACACGCCGTGCACCGACATCCCTGGTCACTTTAGGCCAATCATCCAAACTGGGCGGTGTTAAATGTGCCGCTCCACTGCCATCAAGAACAAAATGCGCGTGGCGAGTGGCAGCGCAATTGGGAATCATCGCTACTGGTAAAGAAGCAGCATGGGTAGGATAATCAAGAATTTTGACATCTAGCACGGTTGTCAAGCCGCCTAAACCTTGTGCGCCTATGCCCAACGCATTCACTTTCTCATATAACTCCAAACGCAGTTCTTCAATCCGGTTAGACGCGCCTCGCGCTTTAAGTTCATGGAGATCAATGGGTGCCATCAGTGATTCCTTAGCTAATAACATCGCCTTCTCTGCCGTACCACCAATGCCAATCCCTAATATGCCCGGAGGACACCAGCCCGCGCCCATTTGTGGAACCGTTTTAATAACCCAATCTACTAGACTATCACTCGGATTTAACATGACGAACTTAGATTTATTTTCAGAACCGCCGCCTTTAGCAGCTACTGTGACTTCAACCGTGTCACCCGGCACCACTTCTGTATGTATCACTGCTGGCGTATTATCCTTAGTATTTTTGCGTGTTCCCGCGGGATCAGCAAGAACAGATGCGCGTAATACATTATCAGGATGCGTATAAGCCTGTCGTACTCCCTCATTGACCATTTCCGTGATGCTTTTTGTCGTTTCCCAGCGCACATTCATTCCAATTTTCAGAAAGACGACTGCAATGCCGGTATCTTGACAAATCGGGCGATGCCCTTCTGCACTCATGCGTGAATTAATTAAAATTTGTGCCATTGCATCTTTGGCCGCAGGGGATTCTTCAGAATCATAAGCTTTTCCTAAAGCTCTGATGTAATCAACGGGGTGATAATAAGAAATAAATTGAAAAGCATCAGCGACGCTTTGTATAAAATCTCTTTCAAGAATAGTGGTCATTATGTTTAATTTCCTCAAGATAGGATGGGGATTACTGAAAATCTCAAAGCGAGTTGCCCTGTTGCGATTTTTGGAGTACAACGCTTTAGCTTTGTTGCGATTTTTGGAATACATTCGAGGTTTTCTTTTCAAAAAACGAAAACCTCGAAACGTTCCTAAACCACTCAGTCTTCTTTTAGTCTGCTTTAGCAGACTTTAGCTTTCAGCCTTGAAATTTATTTCAAGGCTGAATCGTTACGAAAGTTGATGCCTCATTTCACCGCTTCTATTTCTGGATTCACAATCCAACCGCTGATATTTTTCTCAGGCACATTGACTTTAACCCACCAATCTGTTTTACGCTTAGTGATGGCTTTGCCCCAAAGTTGATCTTCAGCCACCACTTCTGAATTCCAGGCATTATTCAGATAGTAGATATTACCGTTATACCAGACAATGTGCATATCTAAACCCACGGGTTCTAAATCAAAAAGCCTATCACCTTTATATAAAATCAACTTTTGGTTATCGTCTGCGAGTTCTATTTGAGACTTGATGACTTCAATTTCTCCGAATTGCGAAGTATGTATTTCGCCATGAAGTGCTTGCACCGTTTGCCCCGCTTTTAATGTCATCAGTGAATTAGCATTAAAAGAAGGATCGGTATAAAACAGGGCGGACTCTTTCAATTTCCATTCTCCATAACTACAATTCTCAGAAGGGCAAGCCTGTTGAACATAAGGTAGCTTTGGTAAAATTTTCACATAATCGCTATGGACATAACCCGTGAGCATATTGTCCAGTTGAACTTTATACAACTGGCCTAATACATCTAATATGTTGATTTTTAAACCTTTTTTCACTTTCGCAATGGGTTTAGTGTGTTGCCATAAGCCTTGACGAATGTTCAAGGTTGGTGTAATCACAACCCCAATTGTTTTGACGGGTTCCTCAATATCAGACATTTCGACTTGGCTAAACCAACTTTCTTGAGGTTTTGGACCCAAGTTTTGAATCTCTTGCGTCCAATTGGACACAAATTGACCTTCCGCCCAACGAGCCATCACTACCGTTATGGGTTGTTTAAATAGAATATGTAAAGCCGGTTCTTTACTGATTTTATCGTCTTCGAGGGTAAATGCTAATAAATGTCCTGCATCGGTTAGCACGACTAATAAATCCTTTGCTTGAGAACTAAACGCATCAATGGCATCAGGGACATGTTTTTTGATGGTACGCCAATTTGGATAAAGTTCGTTATAAAAAATTAAGCCTTTAGGGGCAGAGATTGGCACATCAAAATGTGTATAAGCATTATTGGGGATTAAACTGTTTGAAGAAAAACTGAAATTTTGAGCATTAATTGGAAAATGTCCTTTGATAATCCATCGTCCTTGATGACGCATAATTCCTCCACTGACTTCGCCCCATTCTTTGATGCCTGTGTTTTTGTCTTGATAACTTTTTGCCGCATTTTTGAAGAGATTGCGATGTTTCGTGTTTAACAAAGTGGTTATTTCAATGGGTTCCAACTTTTCCAGTGAGAGCATTTGCAATGCGCTATGAATTGTGCTATCTATAGAAAAGCCACGACAAATTTCGTTGTGAGTTAAACCAATGGAAAGGTGATTATTTCCTATGAATAAAATATCGCGGGAAGTATAACCTTTACAATATTCCCCGTGTGTGATATCAATTCCTTGCTCTTTGATGAGAAGTGAAACATCAAAAGCATCAATCCCTTCTTGTTCTGCAAGAAAAGGGTTAGAGATGGCATCTTGATCAGGCGCGGGATTAACCCAAATAAAATCTTCAGAAAAATCATTATAGACACTGTGTTTGACATCAAGTCGCCAAAACCCATCACGACGTGGTACTAACAGATTAGTCCTTTCAGCAGCCAATTCTACTTGCCCATTTTCGGCACGTATCCAAAACGTGCGATAGGATGAAGGGAATTGTTTCCCTAAAGCATTTTTTTCTTCGGCAATTGTGGCAGAACTGTCATAATAACCACTGTAACGTAAACCCAGCAATAGTCCAGACTCGCTAGCGCAGACTGGAGTGATAAAAAAAATGATTGAAATGACTAACACTTTTATCATTGTGTTCATCAAAAACCTCCTGATTTGATTGAAATAAAAATTGAAATAAAATTAAGCTCGAACAGCAAAAATCTTATTTTAGCAAAAAATTTAAAGTAATACTTTTGGAGCATGATTTTCGAGTCGATGAGTGAAATTTTGGACGTTTTTTGGCTTTGGGCATTTTCTGGAGTCCAACGCTTCAGCTTTGGGCATTTTCTGGAGTCCAAATCTTCAGCATTCGAGGCTAAGAGTTTTTTTCAAAAAACTTTCGCCTCGAATAGACTCCATAAAAAAACTAACTCCAAAATTCATTTTTGAGTTTAGATAATGTGGATTAAGATTAAGAAATTCTAATTTTATTTAGATGCAACAGACGTAAGCGTCGAAATGTCTCAACATCTAAAGCATCTGGAAAAAAAATGACAGTATTAATTTCACCCTTTTCCACATTTTCCAATCTTAAAACAACCAATTGTGGATGAAAATAACTGCCTGAAGCAATGAGGACTTTTTTTTGAACGTCATTCGAGGCTGACGTTTTTTGAAGTTGAACCTTGAAAGGATTAATTAAAAGCAAATGTTGACGTATAGTCTGTAATGCGCTCAATAATACTAGAAATCCTAAACCTAATTTGATCATTGCAAATTCTACAGGCAATGTCAATGGTAATAACAATAAAAGCGCCCCACAATGTAGTATAATTAATACCAATGCAAAACGTTTTGAAAAACGTGGCTTCAGACGTAAATGATGAACAGTCAACTCTGATATTTCGTTCATTCAGTTGCGTGGATTATTCTTTCAACTTATATTATAATAAATAGTAACTACTCAGGGCAACCACAAGGAATTGCCCCTACATCTACATCAGAAGATTTTCGTCAGTCGGAATAAGAATATTTCAGCCTAAAGTTTTTCTTCAAAAAACTTTAGGCTGAAA
>JAGLHR010000651.1 GCA_023143415.1 Thiomargarita sp.
GCTTTGCGTAACATCAGTTAAAAAAAAGAAATCTTTCTAATCCTGTTAATCTCTTTAAAAACCAAGTGTTCAAAATAACTCAAAATAGGGAATAAACAATATTCCAAGTAAACATAACGCAAAGCGTGAATTTGAGATTGTAAAAATAATCGTTGACTTTATCTTAGAGATAATGGCAATATGACAATATTTATATACTTGACTCAAAGTTGTATCCATTAAATGAGAGCAACACCTCAATGCCATTAAGCCAGGGCGAACACGCCGGATTCGAGTCGAGGCTAAAGTTTTTTTTAAAGAAAAAACTTTAGCCTCGAAACGTTTTTTGAAGAAAAACTTTAGCCTCGAATGCCCCTACAGCCTCTAAATACGTGAATATTGGTAGGGGAAGACCTGTGTGTCTGCCCTTAACTTAATGGCATTGACGCAACACCTAGCAACCCTACGCTTTGCTATGATTCGTATATAATAATGTATCCTAAAAACCCTGAAATTCTGAAAAATCCTGATTTAAAGTTAATTTAACAATTGCGCTAACAAATATAATGCAAACACAATATACACCAGAAACGATTGAATTAGACGTTCAAAAACGCTGGGAAACCGAACAATCATTTAAAGTGATGGCGGATCCCAATAAGGAAAAGTTTTACTGCCTTTCCATGTTCCCCTATCCCAGTGGGCGGCTACATATTGGACATGTCCGTAATTATACCATTGGCGATGTGATTGCCCGTTATCAGCGTATGCAGGGCAAAAACGTCTTACAGCCGATGGGTTGGGATGCCTTTGGTTTACCTGCGGAAAATGCCGCAATGCAAAATAATGTGCCGCCCGCAAAATGGACACGCGAAAATATTGCTTATATGCGTCAGCAATTGAAACGCCTGGGCTTTGGCTATGACTGGGATCGCGAATTGGCTACCTGCGACGTAAATTATTACCGCTGGGAACAGTGGTTATTTATTCAGTTGTATAAAAAAGGGCTTGTTTATAAGAAAACGGCTCCTGTCAACTGGGATCCCGTTGATAAAACCGTGTTAGCCAATGAGCAAGTCATAGATGGGCGCGGATGGCGTTCAGGTGCATTGGTTGAACGGCGCGAAATCCCACAATGGTTTTTGAAAATCACCGCTTTTGCTGAAGAATTATTACAGGGCTTAGACAGGCTAGAAAATGTTTGGCCTGATGCCGTCTGTAAAATGCAGCGTCAATGGATAGGCCGCTCCGAAGGGGTAGAAATCCAATTTAAAGTGGGCAATGATGATTTAACCGTTTTCACGACACGCCCTGATACCTTAATGGGTGCAACTTATGTCGCTGTGGCAGCGGCGCATCCATTGGCACAAGAAGCGGCGGCGAATAATCCGCAACTGACTGATTTTATTAAAGAATGTTCAAAAACGGCCACTGCTGAAGCCACCCTTGAGACGATGGAAAAATTGGGCATGGATACAGGTTTAAAAGCCATTCATCCCATTACTGGCGAAACTTTACCATTATGGGTTGCCAATTTTGTGTTGATGAGCTATGGCTCAGGCGCGGTGATGTCTGTACCTGCCCATGATCAACGCGATTTTGAATTTGCCCAAAAATATGCTTTACCGATTCAACAGGTGATTATTCCAAAGGAGGAAAATGCGCGAGAGAAAGAGGAGAATGCGCGAGAGAAACTGGAAGCCGCCTTTGTTGATAAAGGCGTGTTAATCAATTCGGGGCAATTCACTGGTTTAAGCTCACAAGACGCTTTTATCGCCATTGCCGAATATTTAGAAGAACGCGACAAGGGGCAACGACAAGTCCATTACCGTTTACGCGACTGGGGCATTTCTCGTCAACGCTATTGGGGTTGCCCAATTCCAATGATTGAATGTCCCGACTGCGGAACTGTTCCTGAAAAGGATTTACCCGTGATATTGCCTGAAGATGTCGTGCCTGACAAAACAGGCTCCCCGATTAAACGCGATCCCAACTTTTATCAAGTCAAATGCCCTCAATGTGGCAAAGAAGCACGGCGTGAAACGGACACTTTTGACACCTTTATCGAATCATCCTGGTATTATGCCCGCTATGCCAGCCCTGATTGTCATACAAGCCTGTTAGATGATCGGGTACATTACTGGCTACCTGTTGATCAATATATTGGTGGCATTGAACATGCCATTTTGCATTTACTCTATGCGCGGTTTTTCCACCGCCTTATGCGTGATGAAGGTTTAGTCAAGGGCGATGAGCCATTTACGCGCCTATTGACACAAGGCATGGTACTGAAAGATGGCACCAAGATGTCAAAGTCCAAAGGCAATACGGTTGATCCTCAAAACTTGATTAAGAAATATGGAGCGGATACTCTGCGCCTATTTGTCATGTTTGCCTCTCCGCCAGAACAATCCTTAGAATGGTCTGACAGCGGTGTAGAAGGGGCATTTAGATTTTTAAAACGCCTTTGGAAACAAGTGGTTACAGTAAAAAATGAGATTCCAGCACCGGATAAAATGAACAATGCCGAGCGGAACTTGCGCCGTCAAGTCCATGAAACCATCAAAAAAGTCAGCGATGACATTGGTCGCCGCTATACCTTTAATACTGCGATTGCCGCAATGATGGAATTACTCAACGCTTTAAACAAAGCGAAAGACACGCCACAAAATCGCATCGTGATCCAAGAGGGCTTAGAAGCGGTGGTACTCATGCTCTCGCCCATTGTACCCCATATCACGCAAGCCTTGTGGGAAAAATTAGGCCATTCAGAACTCATCATTGACGCTGCTTGGCCAGAAGTTGATGAAAGTGCATTGACGCGAGACGACATAGAAATGGTGGTTCAAGTCAACGGAAAATTACGGGGACATATCACCGTCGCTACTGATGCCGATAAACAATCCATCGAAACAACGGCTTTAAATGAACCAAAAGTGCAACACTTTATCACGGGTAAAACCATAAAAAAAGTCATTGTTGTCCCTAAAAAACTGGTCAATGTGGTGGTGGTATGAAAACAATTAAAACGGGGATTAACCGTTTACTGTTGATTTTTTTAACCATTGGATTACTCAATGGTTGCGGTTTTCATCTTCGTGGTTCCAGCGGGTTTGATTTCTCTTTTGTGCATATTAAATCAGAATCTGCCGATAAGATAGCTCAAGGGGTCGGATTTCGTATGATGGATGAAGGAGTACAAATGGTTCCCACCGCTAATGCCGCGCAATTAGTACTTATTCTCCATAATGAAGCAATAGACAGACGAATACTCACCGTTTCATCATATTCTGGGCAACAAACTGAATTTGAACTCAATTATCGA
Organism: Thiomargarita sp.; assembly: GCA_023143415.1. Classification (GTDB taxonomy): domain Bacteria; phylum Pseudomonadota; class Gammaproteobacteria; order Beggiatoales; family Beggiatoaceae; genus QNES01. The sequence goes on from JAGLHR010000651.1 coordinate 3,305, forward strand.
GTCGAAATGGAAATTCAAAAACCCGACGGCACGGTATTATTAGAGAAACAAAAGATCAGCCTATTGCGTGATTACCTATTTGATGAAACAGCTGTACTCGCAATGTGGGCAGAAGACGAAATGTTGCGTGAAGAAATGTACCGTGACATCGTGGCACAAATCATTCGCCGCCTGCAAATTGTCAAATTGGGCAAAGTAGAATTAACCCAAATTGCGTTTAAGGGTTTAAAAGCCAAATATGTCACTGGAACTCCCATTGTGGTTGATTTAATTGAAAAAACCACTCGCACTACTCCCATTGATATTTGGGTGAGCCTGTCGAAGGGTAAAAATGTCGGGTTTGTAATTCCCTCTAGCCTGCAAGCAGGGCAACTCAGCCCAAAACCACAACCTTGGCAACAGGATGTTCCCACGACAGAAACGCGCCACCGTGTCTTAGACTTTACGGTTCCCCCCGATTTATCGGGAAAATACACCCTACGCGCCGTTTACACTGAGGCAGGCGTAGAATTAGATTTTAACAATCTATCTGCGATGATGCGTTCTACGGTGGCTGAAGGTGAAATGGTTTTTGAGAATGGAACGAATTAATTTCGTAGGGTGGGTAGAGTGAAAAAGTGGTGCCGTTGCACCAAAAAGACGTTGCCCACCCTACATGGCTATTTATGGGAAAATACAATTTTTTCTACCAATGCTTCTCCGCTTTCATCCCGCCGATACAACAACGTGGCATTGTAGTTTTCGGCGGGCAAATATCTTAGCTGTGTTTCGACTAACTGATAAACGGAATACAAAAACAGAATAAGACTAGCAACCTCTTCGGCAACTATTCTTTCGCCATCAATAGGTTTTACTTCGACTTTGCCCCCTTTTTCTCTGATAACAGTAAACCACGTATCTAAGCGTTCTGGCACATTGTTAGGAGAAAAGGGCGTTAAAACAGATACTTCAATTTTACCATTTTCTTGCTTCATGGCATTAGACAGCGACTCATCAAATGTCGCAGAATTAAAATATTCCAAAGTCGATGTGGATCTGTGGCGCGTTTGGACATTGGAGCTAGTGCCTGGTACGCACCCAAGCAAAATCAATAAGGTAGTGAATAAAACGGCGTTGTTTATTAATTTCTTCATTTAGTTTTTTTCCTCCCAAAGCTGAAGTTCGTAGTTCGTAGGGTGGGTAGGAACGAAG
>JAGLHR010000652.1 GCA_023143415.1 Thiomargarita sp.
AACCTCGAAAACGAGAAAACTTGATAGTCGAGCGTCAGATTTTAAAGAGATTATCATGAAACGACAAACCTGTCAGGTTTTAAAGAGATTATCAGGAGAAACAAAATATGTCTTACAGCAATTTCACTCTTAAAACGGTAGAGAAAGCATTTCAATTACAAGAAACGGTACAAAACCTTTTTCCCACCGTTAAAAATCTTGAAATCAGCGATTGGTTACAAGAAACGTTGGAAAAAGGGGCTTGTCTTCCTCTCAAGAGTGAAAAAGCCCGCTCAGAAATGATTATTGCCCCCATTTTGTTGGAAATGATGGAAAAAAATCAGCGTACTTTTACGATATTTTCTGGTGAGACTTTAGAGGTTGATGCGGATAAGGGCTTGAATGGAGAATGTGATTTTATTATCAGCAGGGCAGTGAAAACCTATACAATTCAAGCACCTATTTTTGCCCTCGTCGAAGCCAAGCAAAATATTGTCGAAAATAATATCGGGCAGTGCGCGGCACAAATGATGGGTGCCAGGATTTTTAATCAATCCGAAAACCAACCGATTGAAACCATTTTTGGCTGTGTGACGAATGGTGAGGTGTGGCAATTCCTGAAACTTGAAAACCAAACCATTCTGATTGATGCGAAAAAGTATTTTCTTGATAATCTGGAGCAGATTCTTGGCGTACTTCAAGCGATTATAGATTTTTATTCTGATCATTCTGAAACTGAAACGACAGATTAACTCAAATGAAAGTTCAATCACTACACCTAAAACATTTCAAACGATTTCGTGAACAATCGCTTGATTTTACTGATCCAGAAACAGGTTTGGCTAAAAACTTAATTGTTTTAGTCGGGAAAAATGGCTCAGGAAAAACCAGTATTTTGCAAGCTATCGCCGCCGTTTTGGGCAATGCAACTGGACGCTTAGAAAAATTGAATGATTTAAATTGGCCCGGATTTGATTTAGAATTAGCCAACAGCAATTGGCCACGGCCTACTTCGATAAAAATGGAGGTAGAGTTTTCAGCGACAGAAATAACGGCGACAAAAGATTTTTATGATAAAAATCAGTTAGTTAGTCATTTAAGCCAGCCTTCCGATAACCGGTTTGTGACCTTGACACTCCAAAATGACAAAGTCCATGCCAATACACCAGAGACATTGTCTCAGTTTAAAGGGCGAGATTATGCCAAACAAATCGTTAAAACGCATCCTGAAGGTTATAAACTATTCGAGCAGGTGGGAACCGTTTTTTGGTACACCGAACAACGAACTGCTACCAGTTTAACCTCGGAGCATAACGGCAAAACCATTAACATAACTGAGGAATTACTGCGTGATCGTCTGTCCAAATTTGCCCTATTTCATCAACAGCTATCAATGGGAAAATTTAAAGCACTTAGTCGAAAAAAGGATTTATTTGTCGAACTGCAAAAAGCCTATCAAACCGTTTTCCCTGAGCGTCGTTTTGAAGGAACGTTGTTGCGTCCTGATATTGATGACATATTGAGTGAACCTTGGTTTTATTTTAACGATGGTTTGCATCAGTATGAAATTTCAGAAATGTCGGGCGGTGAAAAGGCGATTTTTCCAATTTTATTCGATTTTGTGAATTGGAATATTCATCATTCTGTTATACTCATTGATGAAATTGAACTACATCTGCACCCACCAATGCAACAAGCTCTTCTCCGCGCCCTGCCCAAAATGGGTCAAAATAATCAATTTATTATTAGCACGCATTCTGATTATATTGAGCAGATTTTACCGGATGATTCTCCTTATGAATCCATTATCCGTTTGGAGGGCTAAATTGTGAGTGTGATAAGTCTAAGCACAAAATTGTTGTTTTGTGAGGGTAAACCTGATAGTCTTGATTATGCTATTTTAGCCCGTTTGGTCGGTAATCCAAATATCGTCATTCCCGCTGGTGGTAAATATGGTTTAGGGGCTTTTATTCAGGGGCGACTTTCTTCTTATGTGAGTCAAAAACCATCCTATCTGGCATTTCGGGATCGAGATTTTGACGCGGTGCCACCGTCAGAGATTAAGTTAATTATGCCATTTCCTACCAAGCCGGTTTTGTTTAGCCACCGTGCTTGTATTGAAAATTATTTATTGGATGCGACGCTGATTTATGATTACTGGAATGAAATGGCCCTGGGACCAAAATGGAAACATGGCGAATCCCCTAGTATTCAGAATATTGAGACGTGGATAAAACAGAGTGCTGAAAACATTAATGATTATCAAACAGTTCGATGGGCTTTAGCGACTTTAAAACCGGGGAAACGATGGCCACAAGTCGAAACCACTTGGACAAAAGGCAGTGGGCATTTGCCCCCTTCACTCAAGATGGATGATTGTCAGAAAGAAGCTAACAAGTTGATTGAAAACTTTACTGACTCAATGAAAGGCGTGAACTTTGATGATTTTGAAAAACATTTGAACGCCTATCAAGAAAATTTCCAAGAGACTGAATTTTGGGCGCAAAAAAAGTACCTCGTGTGGTTTCATGGTAAAGACTTGAAAAAAGCCATGCAGAAAGAAAAGCCAAATTCAATTTCTTTGGACAAATTTTGCGCTTGGGCAACAGCTCATTTAGAATTGAGTCAACATCCGGATTTATTAGAACTTAAAGAGCGAATTCAACAGCAATGAAGGCATCTTAAAATTATTGAACAATCACCACAACAAAATTAAGTAATGCACACAATACAAATTCAATTACCAGAAGCACCTTTAATCAGTTTGAAAGAAACGCCCGCGACTTTTGCTGATGAAATCAAAAAATTAGCAGCGATTAAATTATTTGAATTAGGGCGCTTATCTTCAGGGCGAACTGCACAATTAGCAGGAATGTATCGGGTTGCCTTTCTAATGAATTTAGGGCATTATCAAGTTTGCCCATTTTCACTCACGGCTACCGAATTAGAATAAGATATCCAAAATGCCTAGTTTTAATCCCGAAGGAGGTTAAATGTGAATAGCCACCGATGAAATCGATGGAACTTGGAAGCACCTTGCGTAACATCAGTCAGTTATACAACGGATTAACGGAATAGACGGATTGATAAAAAACCGATTGGGAGTCACTCAGATTCTTAGAATGCTTTGAATTGAAAAAATCCGTTTATTCCGCCAATCCGCTGTACTATTGTTATTTTTAATACCTTTTTCTGGTGCCAACGTTGGCACTTTAGTTTAATTTCTAATGGAGATAAAGATGACTTCGACAGAAATATTGCAAAATGTACAATTTGTGGTAGATACGAAAGGCAATAAGAAAGCCGCCCAACTTGAATTGCCCGTTTGGGAAGCATTAGTGGTTCACCTAAAAGCGTATGAAAAAGAGGAGGCGACAGAAGAATTATTAGCGATACCTGGTTTAGTCAATGCGATAGAACAATCTCGGCAACGAGTGCAAGCCGGACAATTTGCCCGTTATGAGGATATTAGACGCAATGTATGAATTAAGATTTGATAAAAACGCGGAAAATGTCTATAAAAGAGCCGAGGTGAATTTAGTACGACGCTTGAACCGCTGTTTTGACCATTTACGTGAAAATCCATACAGCCACCCTAATATGAAACGATTAAGCGGTACTTTAGCAGGCTTTATCGTTGTCGGGTAGGAGATTGGCGAGTTATTTATGAAGTTGTCGAATCAGAGCAAGTCGTTAATATTCTACAAATTGTCCATCGTGGTAGTGCTTATCGTTAATTTTCCCTCCAAAACGGATTACCATTTTAGACTACACGTACTACTTATTAGTACAACGGATTAATGGATTAGCAGGATTAATTTAAAAGTACCATTGGTTTTCAAAAACTTCTTGAACCAAGCGAGTATGAAGAATACTCATAATTTTTTAAATCCTGTTCATCTTAATAATTCGTTAAATTTTATTAAAAATACTTAGGAAAATCAATAATTTAAATAAAATGATACACATCAGTTTAATGTTGCTAATCGGTGTAGTGGTAAGTTGGTTATTAATAATGCAACCATCACTCGCTTATTTGTTACCCCTTACCCCGCCAGAGGTTGAAGAAGTGCAGGTAATGCATTCCTCTGAGATTAAATCCGTCGCGTTTTCCCCTGATGGCAAAACCGCCTTGTCGGGAGAGAGTGATAAAACGCTGAAATGGTGGAATTTATCGACGGGGCGTATCATCAAGACATTAGAAGGGCATTCCTCTTCTGTTTATTCTGTTGCGTTTTCCCCCGATGGCAAAACCGCCTTGTCTGGAAGTGATGATGGAACGGTGAAAAGGTGGGATTTATTGACGGGAAACGTCATTAATACATTAAAAGTACATTCCAATACGATTTCTTCCGTTGCATTTTCTCCCGATGGCGAAACCGCCTTGTCTGGAAGTGATAACACGGTGAAATGGTGGGATTTATCGACGGGGAGCGTCATCAAGACATTAAAAGGACATTCTTATACGATTTCTTCCGTCGCGTTTTCCCCCGATGGCAAAACCGCTTTGTCGAGTTCTTGGGATAAAACGGTGAAATGGTGGGATTTATCGACTGGTAGGCTCATCAAGACATTAGAAGGGCATTCCAATTGTGTTAATTCTGTCGCATTTTCCCCCGATGGTAAAACTGCTTTGTCTGGAAGTGATGATCACACGATAAAATGGTGGGATTTATCGACGGGGCGCATCATCAAAACATTAGAAGGGCATTCCAATTGGGTTTTTTCCGTCGCGTTTTCCCAAAATGGCGAAACCGCCTTGTCGGGAAGTGTAGATAAAACGGTGAAATTGTGGAATTTATCGACTGGACACGTCATCAAAACATTAGAAGGACATTCCCATTGGGTTAATTCCGTCGCGTTTTCCCCCGATGGCGAAACCGCCTTGTCTGGAAGTGATGATAACACGATGAAATGGTGGAATTTATCGAATTTGTTGAATTTACCGACTGTGCGCGTCATCAAGACATTGAAAGGACATTTCTCTATGGTTTATTCCGTCGCGTTTTCCCCCGATGGTAAAACCGCTTTGTCTGGAGAGAGTGATAACACGCTAAAATGGTGGAATTTATCGACGGGGCGTATCATCAAGACATTAAAAGGACATTCCTCTTCTGTTTATTCCGTCGCATTTTCCCCCGATGGTAAAACCGCTTTGTCTGGAGAGAGTGATAACACGCTGAAATGGTGGGATTTATCGACGGGGCGTATCATCAAAACATTAAAAGGGCATTCCTCTTCTGTTTATTCTATTGCTTTTCCCCCCGATGGCAAAACCGCCTTGTCTGGAAGTAGTGATAAAACGGTGAAATGGTGGGATTTATCGACGGGGAGCGTCATCAATACATTAAAAGGACATTCCTCTTCTGTTTCTTCCGTCGTGTTTTCCCCCGATGGCAAAACCGCTTTGTCGAGTTCTAGGGATAAAACGGTGAAATGGTGGGATTTATCAACTGGGAGCGGACTAATCAAAACATTAGAAGGGCATTCTGAAGAGGTCAATTCCGTCGCGTTTTCCCCCGATGGCAAAACCGCCTTATCTGGAAGTAGTGATAAAACGCTGAAATGGTGGAATTTATCGACTGGGCGCGTCATCAAAACATTAGAAGTGTATTCCAATGTAGAATCCGTCGCATTTTCCCCAGATGGCAGAACTGCCTTGTCGGGAAGTGTTGATAAAACGGTGAAATGGTGGGATTTATCGACGGGGCGCGTCATCAAAATATTAAAAGGACATTCCTCTACTGTTTATTCCGTCGCGTTTTCCCCTGATAGCAAAACCGCCTTGTCTGGCGATAGTCACTGTACACGCTTATGGAATCTTGAAACGGGTGAAGAAATTATCCAAATGCATGGTTTTAAGGAGGGTGAAGTTGCCATTATGCCAAAACAAGGTTACTATGTCGCTTCGCCAAATGGTGAACAATATGTTAATGTTCGTATCGGCGACAGTTATTATGACATTGACAAATACAAAACCTTTTACAATCGCCCCGATATTATTAAACTGGCTTTGCAATTCGGAGAGACTGAGCGTGCTATTACTCTGGCTAATCAACAAAAGACGCAAAAGGCGACTCAAACAGCACTAGAAACACCGCCCCAAAAACGCATCGCCTTAATCATCGGCAACGCTGCTTATCAAGGCGACGCGCATTTAAAAAATCCGGTGAATGATGCCACAGATTTAGCGGCTATTTTAAAAAAGCGCAATTTTGACGTGATTGAAAAACATAATCTCAACTATGCCCAGATGGAAGAAGCGATTCTGGAATTTGATGAAAAATTACGTCAAAACCCTGGCGTGGGTTTATTCTATTTCTCAGGGCATGGCGTGCAATATCAAGGAACCAATTATCTGATTCCTGTAGATAGCACAGGTTTATTGACAAACCCAAGACAATTGCGTTATAAAGCAGTGGCAGTGAATGATGTTCAAACCACAATGAAAGTCGCTGGTAAACGTATTAATCTGTTGATTTTAGATGCCTGTCGTAAAAAAACACCTACTTTTATCAAGAGTTTATTTAAAAGCGAAATGACATTGCCGGGCTTAGGTTTGATGAAAAACACTTCGGGTTCATTGATTGCTTATGCCGCCAGCCCTGGTGGCGTGGCGATGGTTGGGATAGGGCGCAATAGCCCTTATGTTGCCTCTCTGATGAATTGGATAAAAAAACCGAATCTGTCCATTAATCAGGTACTCAAAGGCGTGCGTAATGAAGTCGTTAATAACACTGATGGAAAGCAGTCACCAGGGTATTATGATGAATTGAATGAAGATTTTTATTTTTCTCGCTAATTCCAAAGATGAATGATGAATCTTTGTACAGAACATTTTTTGTAACGACTGTTGCCCTGATTATGTCGTAGGGGCAATCCCTTCTGGTTGCCTGAGTCGTTACAAACTCAAATGAGTTTTCATTGACTAATTTTAAATTCTGTTAATTCTCAAATTCTGAAAATTCTGATTCTAACAATGGAAAGCGATTAAAATCAATTATTTATAGAACATTCTCCACTACAAAAATTCACCATTCACCATAATTATGTCAAACACTTTAGAACTTGCAATTGAACTCATCAGTCGTCACTCTATCACGCCTAACGACGCTGGCTGTCAAACTTTAATCGCTAAACGTTTACAAAAAATTGGCTTTACCATTGAACATTTACATTTTGGCAAAGTAAAAAATTTATGGGCGCAGCGTGGAACAACAACGCCCCTTTTTGTATTTGCAGGACATACAGATGTTGTCCCGACTGGACCCGAAAATAATTGGCAATTCCCACCATTTACGCCCACCCTACATGACGGAAAATTATATGGGCGTGGCGCAGCCGATATGAAAGGTAGCATCGCCGCCATGATAACAGCCTGCGAGCGTTTTATTATTGAACATCCTCAACATAAAGGGAGTATTGCTTTTCTGATCACCAGCGATGAAGAAGGACCCGCAATTGATGGTACAATTAAAGTGGTCAAATACCTACAAAATAAAGGGATTTCTATCAACTGGTGTCTCGTGGGTGAACCTTCTAGCACAACAGTTCTGTGTGATGTGATTAAAAACGGACGGCGTGGCTCATTAAATGGCTTATTGGCTATACATGGTTCACAAGGGCATGTTGCCTATCCACAGTTCGCCAATAATCCCATTCACAGCTTTGCACCCGTTTTAAAAGAATTATGTGAAATAGAATGGGATCAGGGCAACGAGTTTTTTCCGCCAACCTGTTTTCAAATCACCAATATCAATGCGGGAACAGGTGCAGACAATGTTATCCCTGGAAACTTGGAAATACGATTTAATTTTCGCTATAGTACCCAAGTGACTCATAATCAATTACAGGAAAAAGTAACCGCTTTATTAGATAAACAAGGGTTTAAATACACACTAACATGGAAACACTCAGGTTCTCCCTTTCTCACCCCCCCCTGCCAATTAATCACCGCCACTCAACAAGCCATTTTTGAAGTTTGTGGCTATGAAGCGAAATTATCGACAGGGGGAGGTACATCAGATGGACGCTTTATCGCGCCTACAGGCGCACAAGTCATTGAAATTGGTCCTAATAATAATACCATTCACAAAGTCAATGAATGTGTCAGCGTGAACGAACTTGAAAA
>JAGLHR010000653.1 GCA_023143415.1 Thiomargarita sp.
GCGAAACGATATTTAAGAAATCCGATTTATTCAAAGATTTCTAAGCGGCGAAACGATATTTAAGAAATCCGATTTTTTGAAAAAATCGGATTTCTAAGTTTGAATAGAATCGCTTTGCGTAACATCAGTAACTCATTGAAAAAAATGATGTTTTAATTTTTTTTGACGTTTTTGAAGAAAAACTCTTAAATGAAAAGGTTTGAATCCAACTATTTTTCTGAACATCTATCAGCTCGAAATCAAAATGGCAACTTTAATGTCTGCCCTATCGCCAAAAACTGCCGACGAAATTCGGCTTGGATTTTCTCCAAAGCCGCTTGACTATCCGCCTCAAAACGAATAACTAAACAAGGTGTCGTGTTAGAAGGGCGCACTAAGCCCCAGCCTTCTTCAAAATCGGCTCGTATGCCATCAATAGTAACCACTTTCGCCCCTTCAAAATGAAAGGTGTTGCGGATTTTTTCCATTAATTCATAATGCTCGCCGAAATGCGCTAATTCTAGTTTGAGTTCAGGCGTACTCACCGCGTCGGGTATGGCGGCAAAGACTTCATCGGGAAGACGGCTATCTTGAGATAAAATCTCTAAGAGACGAGCGGCAGTGTATAGGGCATCATCGAAGCCAAACCACCGTTCTTTAAAGAAAATATGTCCACTCATTTCGCCGCCTAATAACGCGCCCGTTTCTTTCATTTTAGATTTAATGAAAGAATGCCCCGTTTTCCACATCAAAGGCTTGCCGCCCGCGTGTTTAATTGCGTCAACAAGATGTCGAGTGCATTTGACATCAAAGATAATTTCAGCACCCGGATGACGCTTTAACAAATCGGTGGCATATAAAATCAATTGTCGATCAGGCCAAATTATCCGCCCTTTGCTATCAACAACTCCCAAACGATCACCATCCCCATCAAATGCTAATCCTAAATCTGCGCCTTCCGCTTGCACCGTTTTTATCATATCCTCTAAATTCTTAGGGACACTGGGATCAGGATGGTGATTAGGAAAATGACCATCGACTTCACAAAATAATTTGATGACTTCGCAGCCCAAGCTGTGCATCAAATGAGGGGCGGCGATACCAGCGACACCATTGCCACAATCCACGACGACTTTAAAAGGACGTGCCAGTTTCACCTCTTTTTGGATATGGGAAATATAAGCGTGCTGAATGTCGGTACTGTGTCGTGAACCACGTTCTTTGATTAAATCACCAGTATCTATGCGGGTTTTTAAAGCCTGAATCGCTTCACCTGAAAGGGTATTTCCCCCAATCATTATTTTTAGCCCGTTATAATCTGGGGGATTATGGCTCCCTGTCAACATAACACCACTGCCTGTTTTTAAATAATGCGTGGCAAAATAGAGTATTGGGGTGGGAACCATACCAATATCTATCACTTCGCGCCCCGCCGCTTGTAAGCCGTCACTCAAGGCTTCTAATAATTCGGGACCAGATAAACGCCCATCACGGGCAATCACAACTTTGGGTTGATTTTGCGCGGCAGCTTCACTGCCTATCGCTTGCCCAATTTGGGTAACAATTTCTGGTGTGAGTGTATCACCAACAATGCCACGAATGTCGTAGGCTTTGAAAATAGACATATTTGTTTGCTCCTTAACTGAGAGTACAACGAATTGACGAAATTTCGAGGCAAAAGTTTTTTGAAGAAAAACTTTTGCCTCGAAACGAATTTTGTGGATTGGCGCGGGTCAAAGAACTTACAAAAAAGGCTTCCCTGCCTGTCCTTTGCCCACCGCACTAGGATGTCATGCTCTTGGCCGTCCTGTGTCCGCTGTCCTTGTTCTAAAAGGAACTAAAGTATTTTAAGAGTGTTTCCAACCCCCTTATTTCTCTGTACAGGACAATTTTCTATAACTCATTGATTTTTCAGTATATTATAGAAATATCATCGGTAAATGTAGGGTGGTTTCGAGGCTAAAGTTTTTTTAAAGAAAAAACTTTAGCCTCGAAAGGAACGAAGTGGAAACCCACCTTTTTGGTGGGTGGAGCGTTCGCTCTATCCATCCTACATTAAAATATTTGATTTTTTGTCCTGTACAGACTATATTCTCTTAATATCAGTACGTTTTTGCATGATACCCCAAAGAAAAATGACCATCACCTCTGTATCAGTCAAATCGGGAGAAGAATTATTACTTAACCTTCCACATAGATATTGTCGTTTTTCTTCGACATTTTGATTAAAAAATAGAAAAAGAGTTATTAAACGAATTTCCCAAGACATGATATTATCCTTTTACTCGATCATCAAGTTTTTGATATTATTTGGCTTTGCATAAATCAATTTTTGTAACTACTAGCTGTTAGCCTTGAAATTAATTTCAAGGCTAAAAGCATAAGTTTCCTAAAGGAGACTAAAAGAATACTGGCTGAATGATTTGGATTTGAGCTGATCCTGCTTCAGCTGTTAGCCTTGAAATTGATTTCAAGGCGGAGTAGTTACAAAAAAAGTGGTAAAAAGGTTTGCATTTTAATTTGAAATCTGTATTATGGCAAAAGACTTAAAAAATTCAATGACAGGTTGTTGTCGCTCAGACGTTTTTAACTTGTTTATGGGTTAATTTTGTAAGTGATTGATTTTAAAGAATTCGGGGGGAGTTAGCTCATGATTGGATTAGCATAAGGCGTAAATTGTATTTTCCCGTTTGAATCAACGAGTTATAGAGAAGTGGCTGAGAGAAAGTTAGGTCAAGTTTCCCCGAACTTAATAAAATCAAGTATTTACATTGAAATGAGTCATGAAAAATGGCGAAAAATGGTCTGACAAAGAGTAAGGTTATTAGGTGTCCCCCCGATTTGCGTTGTAAGTGATTGATTTTAAAAGTGGTAAAAGTACTGCTCTTTCATGAAAGTTCACCGTTCAGGTGATTGAAACTTTAAGAACTTTCTCAAGAGCTCTGTAAGCATTCAACTTTCATGAAAGTTCACCGTTCAGGTGATTGAAACTTGAATACCTGTAGCAAAGTAAACTTTGTACCCTCGCCTTTCATGAAAGTTCACCGTTCAGGTGATTGAAACCTTAATCTTTACTAAGAGATACTTTCCACATAAAAATTCTTTCATGAAAGTTCACCGTTCAGGTGATTGAAACAATAAACACAAACCTCTGAGGTTTCCAAAACCTCAGAGGTTTTTTTTTCTTTAAAGTTCACCGTAACCTGTTTGAATCAGAATTTTCAGAATGTGAGAATTTTCAGAATTAAAACCACATCAATGACGATTTCTTATTCTGTCAATTCTTTAATTTTGTTAATTCTGATTCAAACAAGAAAAGAAGCCAAGTTCGGATTATTTAAGAATAACTAACTACAAGGATTTGATATAAACAAGGATAAACCGAGAGCAATTGGTTGATTTTGACTTATCCTTGTTGATATAAAATCCTTGTAGTTGTTGTTTGGATAACGAGAAAACTGGCTATAATCAACTTAAAGTCTCAAAAAAAAAGCCTCAAGTCGTTTGACTTGGGGCTTTTTTATTGATTCCTCATTTTGGAATAGCTGTGGTGGGCAAAATGTCTTTTTATTGCGGCACAAAGAGGTCAACTATAAGGCGTTGCACGAAAAGAGGGATGCCTTTCCTACTCAGCTTTTATCATTCTTGTTTGTATAGCGCGAGATTAGGCAGCCAATGCCTCGGCGACTCTATACATCTGAGGGTTTGGCAAAGGTGATATATCTTCAGTCAAAAGTGCCAGGACCTCTTTTGCGTTTTTTAGAGCTTCTTCATAGCTTTCTCCATGCGTATGTGTATAAGGTCCAAATTCTGGGAGAGAAGCAATGTAACACTGATCTTCATCAGACCATTGGATTAAAACACTATAGTGTACGTTCATTCGTTCTCCGATATCTCGTGCAAGTAGTTTAAAACGCCATTTTGTTGGTATGGTTTCGCATCGGCACCATCATTGCCTGATAGAATCAACTTGTGGGTCATATTCGGGTGGGACCATTTGGTATGGCTACCTTTTCCCTTTTCGCAAATGCAACCTTTTCCAAGCAACAATCCCTTTAGTTCTCTAATCTTTTTTGGCACAGCATTCCTATTCCTTAGCAAGCTCAACTCGTTTTGAATAAAAGTCCAAATTGATGACCATTCGGACAATTAAAAATTAAGCGATTTATCCTGATTGCCTTTCAAACAGATTAAAAATCCATCCCTTTTTAAGGCACCCAATTTTAAATATAATATTTTAACATTAAAATCTCCAATCGTAGAAAAGAGAACAAGTTCGGATGATTTTGTTAAACAAAAAAATTTGAAAAATTCGAGCCTTGCCCTTTTAATTTGTTATTCAAAAATTTTTTTAATCATCAAACTCACTTTGAAAACGAAAGACTTACCTCGCTAAACCTTTTGAGGAGTATAAAATGCACATCACATTGACTTTAGACAATGACATCGCAGCACGCTTAAAACTGCTGAGTCACTTGCGTAATCAGAGCTTTAAACTGATGGCTAATGAGGTATTACAGGCTGGCCTTAATCTCATCGAATCCAAGCCTGTCCGTCAGGATAAACCTTACCGAATTAAGCCAGTCCATCTTGGTGCAAAGTGACAAAATCTGGATAATGTGGCAGAAGTTATTGCAGAAACAGAGGGTGAATTGTACAAATGAGCCATGCAAAAGATATTTTGGTAGATATTAATTTGTTGCTTTACGCCACTGTGGCAGATTATCCACAACACGTTGCGGCGCGTACTTATTAAAAAAAAGTGGTAAAAAGGCTTGCATTTTAATTTGAAATCTGTATAATGGCAAAAGACTTAAAAAACTCAATAACAGGTTGTTGTCGTTCAGACGTTTTGACTTGTTTGCGGGTTAATTTTGTAAGTGATTGATTTTAAAGAATTCGGGGGGAGTTAGCTCAGGATTGGATTAGCAAATGGCGTAAATTGTATTTTCCCGTTTGAATCAACGAGTTATAGAGAAATGGCTGAGAGAAAGTTAGGTCAAGTTTCCCCGAACTTAATAAAATCAAGTATTTACATTGAAATGAGTCATGAAAAATCGTGGAAAAATCGCGAAAATAGCCTGACAAAGAGTGAGGTTATAGGTGTCCCCCCGATTTGCATTGTAAGTGATTGATTTTAAAAGTAGTAAAAGTACTGCTCTTTCATGAAAGTTCACCGTTCAGGTGATTGAAACTTTCTTTTAATGAAAGAAACTACCTTTTTTTGGTCTTTCATGAAAGTTCACCGTTCAGGTGATTGAAACTTGTATGGGCGATCATCAAGAAAGTACTCCACACTCTTTCATGAAAGTTCACCGTTCAGGTGATTGAAACAATGTAATAGCTTTTTCAAGCGTCGAAAAGATCTCTTTCATGAAAGTTCACCGTTCAGGTGATTGAAACTTTGATATGTCCTCCCCAAAAATCTCCTCGATTTCTTTCATGAAAGTTCACCGTTCAGGTGATTGAAACTCAAGACACATGTTTAAAGTTGGAAGATCATCTACTTTCATGAAAGTTCACCGTTCAGGTGATTGAAACTCGTAGAGATCGTTTCTGCAAACCTCTCTTTTTCCTCTTTCATGAAAGTTCACCGTTCAGGTGATTGAAACCAAATAGCCGTTCGTTCTCATATGAAATGAAAACAGACTTTCATGAAAGTTCACCGTTCAGGTGATTGAAACGGGTATAACTATAGCCAACTGGCACGCAACAACTTAGACTTTCATGAAAGTTCACCGTTCAGGTGATTGAAACCTATATAAAACTAAAATCAGCGACCCTTGCTCGGCACTTTCATGAAAGTTCACCGTTCAGGTGATTGAAACTAGGACGTGCATTCAATTTAGATCAGTCAGAACTGATTTCTTTCATGAAAGTTCACCGTTCAGGTGATTGAAACAATAGACACAAACCTCTGAGGTTTCCAAAACCTCAGAGGTTTTTTTTTTCATGAAAGTTCACCGTAACCTGTTTGAATCAGAATTTTCAGAATGTGAGAATTTTCAGAATTAAAACCACATCAATGACTATTTCTTATTCTGTCAATTCTTTAATTTTGTTAATTCTGATTCAAACAAGAAAAGAGAGCAGGTTCGGATTATTTTGTTAAACAAAAAAAAATGAAAAATGAAAGTATTTGCATTTTATTTTATTTAAATCAATGATTTATATTATATTAAAATTGAAATCATGAAAAAATTATATTTAGATATTTGTACTTATTGTCGTCCTTTTGATGATCAGAATTTTCTGCGAATACGGTTGGAAACGGATGCGTTCTACTTAATTACGCAACATATTAAAGAAGGAGGATATCAAGCTGTTATTTCTCCTGTACATTTCAAAGAAGCAAGTGCAATACCCCTCTTAAAAAAACGTCTTGAAATACAGACATTGTTAAATCAAGTTGACACCAAAACGACTTATGATGCTAAGAAAGCACACCAAAGGGCTGACGAACTTCATGCGCTCAAATTTGGCGTTGCTGACGCGGCTCATGTCGCTTATGCAGAACAAATGGCTGACATTTTCATTACTTGTGATGATAAACTATTAAAAAAATGCAAAAAAAAGCCACTGTCTGTAATGGCAATGAATCCCATTGAATTTTTAGTCTCGGAGAATTTACAATGACAGAAACTCTATTGATGACGGAAGAACAACTGATTAGTCAAGCGGTTAAAGCTTTGATTGACAAATTAGGTCTGCTTGAAGCAACTCGCTTTTTAGCTTTAAAATCTGAAGAACAATTAGATTCGGTAAAATGGCATCGAAAATGGCAGACACAATTGGATAAAGACGCTTTCTTTAACGACGTTTTTAAATGAATCAATGGAATCAGATTCGATTTATTTTTCAGGCGTTTGCACGAAAAGAGGATTGCAAAACGCCCTACTTAGTTGTAGTACAGCGGATTGACGGAATAAACGGATTAAATCATAAATATCAAGCGACTGTCAAAAAATTATTCTGTCGCTGTACGAGATTATATGGTATTATTTTTGCTACGCGCGCGAACCATATATTATAATATGTTGTGCTTTTAAAAATAATTGAAGTCAAAATAAAATTAATAATCAGGAGCTCATCACAGTTATCTGAACCCCAATTATTCCACAATATTAATCCGTTTATTCCGTCAAACCGCTGTACTCACGTTGACAGGCTCAATCTAAATCTGGTAAAATGCCCGACCAAGTTATGTCGTACAGACGTTTTAACTTGTTTTGTAAATTAGTAACGACTCAGCCCGATATTTAGTACAACGGATCAGGGGAATGAACGGATTGATGCGAGGGGTTGTTAGGTTTCATGTCTAATAAACCAATATCCTTTATAAGGAAGACTGATTCATTAAAACAGGAGACAATCAATTCGAGGCTAAAGTTTTTTTGAATAACTTTAGCCTCGAAGTTCACTCCCCTGATCCGTTGTACTAAATATAGATAGAACCGTGTTCGATGTTCCTCTAACCGTACCTGAGTAGTTACGTAAATTATTGATTTTAAAGGATACGTGGTACTTGAAAAAATGTTGAGTTAAATGCTCTGGAATAGATTATTTTTACTATCCAAAGTTGTAACTGATTGATTTTAAAGTTGGTTTTACTTGTCACGTTAGAAAAAAATGAAAACTCTTACAGCAACTTATCGCATCATTACTCCAATGTTTATCGGTGATGCGGAACAAAAAGCCACTGATTTACGCCCGCCCTCTATAAAAGGTGCATTGCGTTTTTGGTGGCGAGCGTTGAATTGGAAAAATGTTGATTCTTTAAAGGATTTACATGAAGAAGAAAGTCGATTATTTGGCAGTGCCGCAACTGATAATGATGGCGGGGGGCAAGGCTGTTTTTTGTTGCAAGTGAGTGAACAGCCTAAAATTAATCCAGATGATACTTGGCCAAAAAATGCTAATAGTGGCAGTGGTTATATGGGTTATGGTTTAATGGAATCAGGAAAAAAAGAGGAAGGCAATTTTCAAGCACATCGTTCAGCTATCAATGAAATCAGAAAGGAATTTGTTATCTCTTTGATTTTTAAGCCGAAAACATCTAATTCTGATATTGAAGCGATAAAAGAAACACTTGAAATATGGGGATTATTTGGTGGATTAGGTAGTCGGGTTCGTAATGGATTTGGTTCAGTTAGTTTGCTTTCTTCAAAGTTGAATGATACAGAAGAAAAATATCATTATAGTTTGGATGAGTATTGCAATAAAATTAGTGATTTATTAAGTAAATATGATGATATTAAGACTTATCCTCCGTACACTGCTTTTAGTCAACATTCCCGTTTTGAAGTCATCAAAAGTTCTGAGACAGAGAAAGCCAGAGAAAGCCATAATATTGCTGGAGATTGGTATAAGGAAAAACGTCTTGGTTTAAAATGGGAAAAGAGAATTTCTTTGGGATTACCGCTTAATGCGGATGATAATGCTGCAACCAAATTGGGAAATTTCTTAAAACAAGAAGAAAACAAAAATATTCGCCGTTCTAGCCCTTTAATTTTCCACGTTCAGCAACTGAAAAATAAGAATTTTGTCACTGGGATTTTGTATTTACCGGCTCAATTTCATCCTGAATATCCAGAAGAACCAAAGCCTTACCCCCATCCTGATATAGAATTAACCAATTTTTATCAACCGGCAATACAATTGATGGATTCGTTATAAAACTATGCAATACTTTCATTTCACCATTGGCCCTGTCCAAAGTTTTGTCGCGCAAGCTCGTCGCACTCGCGATTTCTGGGCGGCTTCATTTTTATTGTCGTGGTTAGCTGGCGTGGCAATGCTATCCGTAGAAAAACAGAAGGGAAAAATTAAATTTCCGGCGGTTGATGAAAACTATCTTGCTTGGATCAAAGGTAATGGTTCTGGAGAAAAACCACGTCAGGGCGGTATTCCCAATCGTTTTCAGGCTGAAGTCAATGCTGATTTTAAATCAGAATTAGTCGTAGAGAACGTCAATCAGGCTTGGAAAGAATTAGCAGACTTAGTTTGGGATAAGGATTTGAAGAACCAAATTAAACCAGAAAAAGCCATCATTAGTCGGGAAATTTGGGATAGGCAAATTAAGTCTTTCTGGGAAATGAATTGGGTATTAACTGATGATAAAGCCGCTTCTGATTTACTAGATCGTCGGAAAAATTGGCGTAATCATTTTGCTTCTGAAGAACCGGGAGTGAAGTGTATGATGATGGTTGGTTGGCAAGAGCTTTCTGGTGAATTAAAACCAAATTCCAAAGAAATAGAAAAGTTTTGGAAACCCATTCGTGAAAATACCGGTTTGGATTTAAGAGAAGGTGAACATTTATGTGCAATTGCTTTTGTTAAACGCCGTTTTGCTAGGCATTTCAAATACTTGAATAATAAAATAAACGATAAGAAGTTACAGAAGAGCATTCTGCGCTATCATCCTCATTTTAAAAAGTCAAGTGATAAAAATGCGGTGCAGATAAAAGGTTGGAAGTTGGAAACGGGCATTCCTTCTATTTCATATATGGCTGTAGTGCATTGGCTGGAAACAATTATTAAGAAAGAGGAAATAGCGAAGTTAGATTTATTACTTGAAGCGGCTAAGAAGGCTAAAATAGATGAAAATGAACAGTCGGATATTTCTTGCCTCAAGCACGCTTGTGAAAAATTCAATGTCAATAAAAGATTGGTTGCATTGGATGGCAGTGCCTTTTTTATCAGCGAGCTAGAAAATCAGTATGATAAAAATTTATCAGCACCGATGATAGCAGCACTTAAAAATTTGGACACAAAACCCCCTTCACCATTTTATGCAATTCTAAGGATGGATGGAGATTCTTTAGGTTCTAAAATGCGTAATCCAGATAATCAAGAGCCAATTTCCGATGCTTTAAAGAATTTTACAGGCTCGGTGCCTAATATTGTTTATCAACAATGTGGATTTCTAATTTATGCTGGTGGTGATGATGTGTTGGCCATTTTGCCGGTGGAAGACGTATTTACCTGTGCAATTCAAATCCGTCAATGTTATCAAGACTGTTTTCAGGCTACGAAAAATAAAGAGATTGAAAATTCCACTATCTCAGCAGCTGTTGAATTTGCTCACATGAAAACACCACTGACTAAAATGTTGCGAGATGCTCATAGGTTATTGGACAATGTGGCGAAAGAGGGTTGTGGAAGAGATGCCGTAGCGGTGCGAGTTTGGAAGCCGGGAGGAAGGGCAATAAAATGGGCGATGCCCTGGGAATGTGCGTTAAATGAGAAGCAAGATAGATTAATTTTGGAAGAGATTGCGGTTAAATTTAGCAAGCATAATGAAAAAGAAACGGGTTTTAGTAATAAATTCTTTTACAAAATTCGCGAACAATTTGAATTATTAAATCCAGCGCAAGATGGAACAAAAATATTAGATGAACCACAACAATGTACATTATTAGCCACTGATTACATAGCCGCTGGGAATAATACAAAATTGAAAATTGATTTGGAAACGGCTAAAACCGAA
>JAGLHR010000654.1 GCA_023143415.1 Thiomargarita sp.
GTTTTTTCTTTAAAAAAACGTTAGCCTCGAAACCACCCTACATTAAGAGACCAAATTTTGATAGGATACATTTCAAGGCTAAAAGACAAAGCAGGCTCAGCTAAAATCTAGCTAATTCAGTCAATCTTCTTTCAGAAGACTTTTGTCTCCTTTAACTTTTAGCCTTGAAATTGATTTCAAGGCTGAGTAGTTACTACAATTATTTCTATTTGACAAATTTCATCGTTATGTTTTATAATAAAAAACGAGTGTAAATCCATCGTGTTTTAAATTTAAAACGGATCACTCGCAGGAGCCAAACGCTTTAAAACCTGTTGCAAAGCTGAGGATAACGGTGCATGGACAGTAATGCGATAGTTGATATCAGGGAGAAAGATATCCAATTGTTCAGCGTGCAAAAACAAACGCTTGAGCATGTCGTGGCGCATCTGTTGGTTAAATGTTTCATCACCATATTTAGTATCACCAGCAATTGGATGTCCCTTATAGGCCGTATGTACACGGATTTGATGGGTACGACCCGTTTCAAGGCGCACACCTAATAAAGTCGTTGTCGCAAAAAGCTGTTTAATGTTAAACTGACTCACAGCAAGTTTGCCTTTGGCACTGACCTGTACCATACGTTCTCCCGATTGTAACGTATTTTTTTTAAGTGGGGCCTCTACCCGTGTGATACGTGGATCCCAACGCCCTTGTACTAAGGCAAGATACTGTTTACGTATTCCACCTATACGAAGCAAATCGTGCAAACGTCGTAGCATACTACGTTTTTTAGCAATCATCAAGCAACCTGAAGTATCACGATCTAAACGATGTACTAATTCTAAATAAGGGGCATTAGGAAATAAATAACGCAAACCCTCAATGACACCACCGTTAATACCACTACCACCATGCACGGCTATGCCCGCTGGTTTGTTAAGAACTAACAACTGGGCATCTTCATACAAAATGGCGTTTGCCAATTTTTTGAGTCTATCTGGGTTATGCTCATAAGGCTCCTTTAATTGACACTGTACAGGTGGCAAACGCAAGACATCGCCGACCATTAAACGGTAAGTCTGTTTGATACGACCCTTATTGATACGCACTTCTCCGGTACGCAAAATCCGATAAATATGGCTTCTAGGCACACCTTTGAGGCGAGTATGCAAAAAATTATCTATACGTTGCCCTGCCTGATCCGCCGAAATATTCAAATAAGTCACCGAACGGCGAAAAAGAGTTGATGGATTCATAATCGAAATTATAACAATTTATTGAGACTAATTTTGAAAAAAATAGCCTCCATTCAAGGCGACTTCATTTCGAGGCTAAAGTTTTTTTTAACGAAAAAACTTTAGCCTCGAAAGTATTTATTCAAAAAATGGCTCGAATACTGTTATTGTTGCAACAAAATTATACAAGAGCCTCTTTTGCAAATATTCGTTTTTTGAAGAAAAACTTTAGCCTCGAAAAGGAATTTGCAAGCACTTCACAAGACAATCCATACTTTTTATTAAAACGTGAGGGAAGTGTGTCAATTTTTATGTGGAATTTCAATTTAATCTTGAATTTGAATTTTAAAATGATTTGATTTAACTATTTTTAAATCAATTTATAATAATTAATAACAAATTTTTAAATTTGAATTAATAATATAAGATATTTTGATAATTTTCAGGGTGATTTTTAAAAGATGGTACATCTTGTGCTACAACATATATATACAACACTGCTCCCGACAAAGCAACAAGGATTAACGAATAGGAAAAAATCCATTAAGCATCGGTTGAGCATTAATTTTAAGGATTAAGGATTCACTTTAATGAAAAGAATTTTAATTAACGCCACTCAGCCGGAAGAGCTGCGTGTCGCCATGGTCGATGGACAGAAATTAGATAATTTTGACATCGAAACGTTGGTACGCAAACAAACGAGATCTAATATCTACAAAGGTAAAATTACTCGCATAGAACCTAGTCTTGAAGCGGCTTTTGTGAACTTTGGAGTGGAAAGGCATGGCTTTTTACCATTAAAGGATGTTAACCGCAGTTATTTTCTGAAAGAAACAGTTCAAACGGTTGAAAGTTCAAATGTTCAAAAGCCAAAAGAAAGCAGCAACTCCTCGCATGAACGCCGCAGTATAAAGGAAGTGCTCAAGGAAGGACAGGAAATTATTGTCCAAGTTGATAAAGAAGAACGTGGCAATAAAGGGGCGGCTTTAACGACTTTTATTAGTTTAGCTGGGCGGTATCTTGTATTGATGCCCAATAATCCGCGAGCAGGAGGAGTTTCGCGTCGTATCGAAGGCGAAGATCGCAGTGAAGCACGGGAAGTTTTGAGTACTCTTGAAATACCAACGGGTATGGGATTGATATTGCGTACTGCGGGGGTTAATAAAACGGTTGAAGAACTCAAATGGGATTTAGAGTACCTTTTGCAATTATGGAAAGCCATCGAAACCTCCGCCAAGCAACATCCTGCCCCATTTCTGATCTATCAGGAAAGTAATATTATCATCCGCGCCATCCGTGATTATATGCGTGAAGACACTGGTGAAATCTTAGCTGATAAGCAGGCGATTTATGAAGAAGCTTATGCTTTCATGCAACAGGTGATGCCGCAATACCTTGATAAAGTCAAACTTTATGAGGATAAAGTACCACTATTTACGCGCTATCAAATCGAAAGTCAAATTGAATCGGCTTTTCAGCGCGAAGTGAAATTACCCTCTGGTGGTGCCATCGTGCTTGATCATACGGAGGCTTTGTTGTCGATAGATATTAATTCTGCGCGTGCCACAAAGGGAGGTGATATAGAAGAAACTGCGCTTAATACCAATTTAGAAGCAGTTGATGAAGTGGCTCGACAACTACGCCTCCGCGATTTGGGCGGTTTAGTCGTGATAGATTTTATTGACATGCTCAGTCATAAAAATCAGCGTGAGGTTGAAAGCCGCATTAAAGAAGCGGTGAAAATAGATAGAGCGCGAATACAAGTCGGGCGGATATCGCGATTTGGTTTATTAGAAATGTCGCGGCAACGTTTACGTTCATCGTTGGGTGAATCCAGTCAGGTAGTTTGTCCACGTTGTGTTGGACAAGGTAGCATTCGCAGTGTGGAGTCTTTATCGTTATCCATTCTACGCTTAATGGAAGAGGAGGCGATGAAGGATAAGACCAGCAAAATCGTTGTGAAAGTGCCGGTAGAGGTGGCCACTTATCTGCTCAATGAGAAACGACAAGCGATACTTGAAATTGAAGGTCGTCAGCGAATCAATATTGTGCTGATACCCAACCCAGGTATGGATACACCCTTGTATGAAATGCAACGGGTACGACAAGATGATAGAATTGAGAAGGTGAGTTATCAGCATATCACGCCACCACAAGAACAGTCGATTCAAAAGAACCGTGTTCATTCTAAATTTGATTCGTCAAAAAAACCCACTGTTGATAAAATAATACCTCCTCCTCCTCCAAAGCCAAAAGTTGTGCGAAAACAAGGGTTTATAAAAGGTTTATGGGGGTTTTTATTTCGTAAAAGCCAAGTCTCGAAAAAGGAATCAGCTTCATCCACAGCGACTTCATATCGGCGGACTAAACCAGCGGCTAAAAAAACAAGACGTTTACGTAGTAGTGGCTTAAAAAATCGTCCAATCACTCCTATAACGCCAGCGGCTGAGTCGGGTAATTTAAAAAAAAAGGAAAATAACGACCGTTCTGGTGCTTATGCGCGTCGTACTCGTCGTAAGTAATTGTTCAAAGAGGGTCATTTTGGAGTTCATTCGAGGCGAAAGTTTTTCTTCAAAAAACTTTCGCCTCGAAATGCTTTAGCTTTGGACTTTTTTTGGAGTTCAACGCTTTAGCTTTGGACTTTTTTTGAAACGCGCCAAAGCTTCAGCGTTGGACTCCATTCATTCCAATTTTGGAGTTCAACGCTTTAGCTTTGGACTTTTTTTGAACCGTGCCAAAGCTTCAGCGTTTTCGATTCGAGGTTCAAGTTTTTTTACTGAAAAAAACTTGAACCTCGAATTTAGTTTTTTTTTCAAAAAAACTAAAACCTCAAACTCCATTCCAAATCTGAACTCCATAACGGCTAACATTTTGATTTATAAATCATTTTACATTTACTGGGCATTTAATGCTTGAGCATTCACATCACAACTCTCTGCTCCCATTAAATAGAGATATAAAGGCATGATTGTCTCAGGCAGCGGTAAAGTCTTATAGTCTTCTCCGGGATAAGCCGCCGTTCGCATAGCTGTGCGTGTTGCCCCAGGATTAATGCTATTGACTCGAATAGCCGTATTAACTTCAAGTTCATCGGCTAAAATTTGCATGAATCCTTCTGTCGCAAATTTGGAAACTGAATAAGCTCCCCAATATGCTTTCCCTTTGCGCCCCACGCTAGATGAGGTGAACACAATAGACGCATCTTTGGCGCGTTTCATTAGCCCTAAACAGGCTTGTGTCAGTAAAAATGGGGCATTAAGATTTACCTGCATGACTTGATACCACAAATTAATATCATAGTGTTCTATCGGTGTAAGTGTTCCCAAAATGCTTGCATTGTGGAGCAAACCATCAAGTCGTTTAAATTCCGTTTCCAACGTGTTAGCCAGATTTTCGTAATCATTGGGACTGGCGACTTCAAGATTCATTGGGTAAATGGCAGGTTGAGGGTGTCCAGCCTGTTCAATTTCATCATATACCGCTTCTAGTTTGCTGATAGTACGTCCGAGTAAAATCACAGTTGCGCCGTGCGCGGCAAAACTTTTTGCCGCAGCACGACCAATACCATCACCGGCACCTGTAATAAGAATAACGCGCTCTGCAAGTAGTGCAGGTGGGGGAGTATATTCAAACATAATTTTTGTTATTAGTCCATTTATTAGTTATTATTTGATGTTCTCGTTTTTTTCATCCGCTGCGAGCCAGGGAAAGCCGAT